>SVQN01000002.1 GCA_015065295.1 Oscillospiraceae bacterium | reverse complement strand
CCGACGAACTCGAAGAAGCGGACAACACCGGTTACCGTTACTTCCGTTACATCAACTACACCAACCACGGCGACGTTGCCGAAGTTGAACTTTACGGTAAGGCAGCAGACGGCTCCAACCCGACTTACGGCGCAGCAGCTGCTGAAGAAGCTCCCGTTGTTGAAGAAGAACCCGCTCCTGCTCCGGTAGTTGAAGAAACTCCCGCAGTGGAAGAACCTGTTGCAGAAGAACCTGTAGCAGAAGAAGTTCCCGCAGAAGAACCCGCAGCAGAAGAAGTAGAAGACCCCGTTGTTGTTGAAGAAGAAGTTGTTGAAGAAGCTCCCGTTGAAGAAGCTGCTGAAACCTTCGACTTCGGCGTAATCGCGGTTGTTGCTGCTCTCGTATCCGCAGCAGGCTACGCAATCTCCAAGAAGAGATAAATTTCTCCGAAACGATAAGACCCACCGACTCCCGGTGGGTCTTGTTTTTCCCAAAGGAAAGGATCATCCCATGACTGATGCACACGTCCACCTCGAACGCGGGCCGTATACTCCCGCATGGGCGGCGGAATTTGCCGCATCCGCAGAAAATGCGGGAATTACCGAGCTGTGTCTGCTCGAACATTCCTATCTTTTTCAGGAATTTCTTCCGCTATACGATGACCTCCGCCGGCGTTCGTCCTTCATTGACCGGTGGCTTTCCCGCAAAGGCGGCACACGTTCGCTGAACGACTATCTCCGGTTCACGGAAACGGTTCGTTCCCTTGATTTCGGACGTTCCGTCCGGTTCGGACTGGAGGTCTGTTTTCTGCCCGATTCGCTCGGTACAATCGAACATCTGCTGAAAACCCTGCCCGTCCCGCTGGATTTTACCGTCGGAAGCATCCATTTTATCGGGGATTTTGCCTTCGATCATACGCCGGAACTGTGGGAAGGCGTGGATGCTGACCGGGCGTACCGGCAATTTTTCGGAGATTCGGTCAGACTCGCGGAAAGCGGTCTGTTTGACGGCCTCGCACATCCGGATTCGCTGAAGCTGTTCGGACATACCCCGTCGTTTGCGGCGGAGGAGCTTGACGGATGGTATGACCGTCTTGCGGAAGCTCTGGCGAAAGCGGGAATGTACGCCGAGCAGAACAGCGGAATTGCCCGCCGGACATCAGCGGAAGCGGGAATGGCTCCCACGCTGTACGCGGCGATGAAGCGGCACGGTGTCCGGATACGCACTGCGTCGGACGCACACTGTCCGGAAGATGTGGGAAAGGGGGTGCGGGAGTTTTATGAAAACGGTGTGGTGTGAGAGGATTGTATCATTCGCCCACCTGTAATTTTTCATAAATTTTACAGAAACGCTCCGTAGTCCTGATAAAATCAAAATTCGGATCAGCATCTACGGTTTCACGATAGTGTCTCACATTGACAAACCCATGTCCGATGCTTTCTTTCGTATACGGCCGATGCGTCATAAGTATATTCTGATAGGTATATTCCTCCGGAAGGGTATCGTAAGCGATCCAGCCGTCCACTGCTTTCTCAAACGCGTCCAGTGTTTCTTCCGCCCGTTCCAGAGCCGCATATTCTCCGGCAAGAAATTCGTTATACTGACCAATGTACCATGTATATTCGCCGTAATCTCCCTCATCCATGACCGCCGCAAGAATTTTTTCGCATTTTTTGATTAATGCAATCTTCTCCTCGTGCGTTACCTTTCGCTCCGGCTCTTCATTGAACAAATCGCCATAAGTATAGATGTACATATTCAGATGCCACCACCCGTCGAGAATCTCGTGCTGCATCATGATTTTTCCTTCTTCACTGTCCCGCGAATAAACCTTGAACCATTTCCAGTCCTGACCGTACTCAATATATTTTTTGAGAAACGCCATCCGATCTTCTGCGTTCCGGAACCCGCAAAGAAAATACGAGGCATCGGCACATAATGCCGGATCGTCACAGTTTTGCAGAACCGTTTTACAGATTGTCCGGATTTCATCTTCCGAATCCGCAGGATGGTAAATTTTCAATGCATTGACATACAGCATCATGATCCGATAATCATAGGAAAATTCCTCATACGCTTTTCTTGCGGCAGCAAACGCCGTATGCCATGTTGATTCTTCGGCAGTAAGCCGCTTGTATTCTGCGAGATAATTCTGTATACGTTCCTCTGCGAGAATCAGATCATTTCCAAGCAAAGCATCTACCGACACCTCCAAGCAATTTGCAAGAGACGGAAGCATCGTAATGTCGGGATATCCTTCGCCGCGTTCCCATTTACTGATCGACTGCGGAGTAATCGAAAGCATATTTGCCAAGGATTCCTGCGTCAGATTTTTTTCTTTTCGGAAACGGCGCAGATTTTCACTGATTTTAATTTCCATGTTCTCACCTCGTTCCGGATGTTTGTATTTATTATAGCAGAAACCCCGAAAATAACAATAACTGTTCCGTTGACAAAAAATCAACTGAAAAAACGCGATGTATTTTCCCACACATCGCGTTTATTGTTGTCCGCACAACAATAATAGTATACCACATTAGAAGGCAGTTTGTAAAGAGACATCCGAACAAATCCACAAAATCTGCGAAATAAACAGAATATTTCTATAAAGTTTCAACAAAATACCAATTGCAATTCGGGAATTCGTGTGCTATAATATAGACACAAAAGAAAGAGAGGACAAACCAATGTACGAATAACGTACAGGACTTCTCAATAATAGAATTCACGGAATTCATAAAAATATAAGAAGTCCGGTGAAACGAAAAGCGTCTCTTGAATAATAAATTCAACAGACAGTCAACAGAAAGAGAGGATTACAAAAGATGTTAGATACCAAGATAAATAAGTGACCCTTGATCGTGTTTGTGAAGAAAGATACGGTCAAGGGTCACTCTGATTTTATACATACTTTTTCGATGACTTGCGGACGCGGGTCTTTTTTATTAGAAAAAAAGCTGTAACTGGGAAAGGACAAAAAAAGCGATGTACTTTCGTACATCGCTGAACAATAACAAGCGGATTACGGGGCTCGAACCCGCCACCTCAACCTTGGCAAGGTTGCGCTCTACCAAATGAGCTAAATCCGCATTTCCGAAGTGCGCCAATCTCACTTCGCTTCCCAGTTCTCACTGGGGTTCCTCCGGCTTCGCTATTGCTTACGTCGCAACTGCGATCCACCTTCGGATGCCTCCGGTCGGAATTGAACCAACGACACGGGAATTTTCAATCCCCTGCTCTACCAACTGAGCTACAGAGGCAGACACAATCCCTTGTGGAGACTGCCTTTGCTTAACACTGACGTTAAGCCGACCTGGACGGGACTCGAACCCGTGACCTCTAGCGTGACAGGCTAGCGTTCTAACCAACTGAACTACCAGGCCATTTCAACCTGCAATGTGCAAGTTGATGGAAACAATAGGGCTCGAACCTATGACCCTCTGCTTGTAAGGCAGATGCTCTCCCAACTGAGCTATGCTTCCTTGTTCGTTGTCTTCAGGTTATCTCCTGCCGACGGATGATATTATACCACACCGCTTCCCATTTGTCAATACCTTTTTTAAAGTTTTTTCAACTTTTTTGAAGTTTTTTTCAAAGGTTGTTTTTTGCCTGAAAAGGTTTTGGAAAGGGGTTTTGGGGAAACCTTTTCCTTAAAAAGGTTTCCCCAAAGAAGTTCACATCTTTTCGATCCAGATATTGCGGTAGGATACGGGGTTGCCGTGGTCCTGAAGGAGGAGGGGGCCTTCCGCAACCTGTTCGCCGGTGATGCCACCGGGCGTGGTGCGGTAGAGTTCGATGTTGTTCTGGATGCAGATATCGTTCTGGAAGATAGTGACGCGGGCAGCTTCCTTCACGGTACCGTCGTCATTGAAGCGGGGTGCGCGGAGCCAGATGTCGTAGGTCTGCCACTGGAGCGCGGGTCTGCACGCATTCACACGGGGAGCGTACATGGAATAAATCGCGCCGCAGTCGCTGTAGTCGGGGCTTTCGATGCCGTAGCTGTCGAGCACCTGAAGCTCATACGCGCCCTGGATGTACACGCCGCTGTTGCCCTTGCCCTGTCCGCTTTCGTTGGGCATATCGGGTTCTCTCCACTCAACGTGGATATGCGCGTCGCCGTAGGTTTCCTTGGAGATGATATCGCCGTGATGCACGGTCATGATGTCTCCCTCGAGAATCCAGTTGATCGGGGAGCCGTCGCGATTCGTCCAGTTATTCAGCGATTCCCTGCTGCCGTCAAACAGAATAATTTTTGCCATGGTGGTTGTTCCTTTCGTTCATGGAATTTTGTTGGTTTTATTATAAGCTGTTTTGGGGAAAAAATCAAGAGGGTGCGGGTTTCTTTTTCTTGGGGAAACCTTTTTGAGGAAAAGGTTTCCCCAAACCCCTTCCAAAACCTTTTTAGGCGGTGGTAGCCGGTTTGTGTAACTGATATGATGGGGAGGGGGATTTTTGAAATATACCGTGGAGTACGTCTTAAGAGTGTTCGGCCCGTTGATGTGGAGTTGGTTTTAATCTCTACGAAAATCGTTCTGGGGAAGTCAGGCTCCGCCAAGACCCTGACTTCCCACGCCATGTTGCGAAGCTATGATTTAGTACGCCACTTTTGAATTCAGCTACATTTTTTGGGTTTTCCGCGCGTCTTGGCTCGCCCGCCGTCCGCGCTTTACGAGCGTTCGGTTGGCTGACATACAGTCTTTTTTGAAAAGCACGAACGGCGTCAGCCAAGGAGTGCGGGGGATGACCAAATGTAGCTGAATTCAAAAGTGGCACACTATATTGATGTATCTTTTCCGGCGTGGGAAGTCAGGGTCTTGGCGGAGCCTGACTTCCCCAGAACGATTTTCGAAGAATTTCAAACCAACGTCATGTCAGCGGATGGGATCAACGAAATGGCTACGCAGGCACCCAAGAAAATCTCCCTATAAAAAGAAAAAATCTGTACAGTACCAAATCACTGTAGCAGTCCAAAAAGGTTTTAGAAGGGGTTTGGGGGAACCTTTTCCTCAAAAAGGTTCCCCCAAGAAGCGTCCCCCCAAACGTTATTTTATTCGCTCCGCAAAGCCTCAACCGGATCCTTCTTGGCAGCGAACCCGGCCGGGATCAGACCGGCGATCAGGGTCAGGGTCATGCTGATGAGGATCAGGGCGACACCGCCGACCCACGGGAGCTGAGCGAGGTTGGAGATGTCGGTCAGGTGCTTGATGATGAGGTTCGCCGGGATGCAGAGGAGGAGCGTCACGACGATGCCGATGGTGCCGGAGGTCAGACCGACGAGGAGGGTTTCCGCGTTGAAGACGCGCGAGATGTCCTTCTTCGAGGCACCGATCGCGCGGAGAATGCCGATTTCCTTCGTGCGTTCGAGAACGGAAATGTAGGTGATGATGCCGATCATGATCGAGGATACCACCAGCGAGATCGAGACGAACGCGATCAGAACGTAGGAGATCACGTTGATGATCGTCGAAATCGAGGACATCATCAGCGCGACGTAGTCCGTGTAGTTGATGATGTCTTCTTCACGGCCGTCCGCGGTGCACTGACGGTTGTATTCCGCGATGATTTCCGAAATCATGTCCTTGTCCTCGAACGTGCGCGCGTAGATGTTTACCGACGTCGGCGACAGCTTGTCGCTGTAGCCGAGCAGGGACAGGTTCTTTTCGTATGTCGAATCCGAGAACCACGCCGGCATATACTCCGCGAAGGTCTCCGCAACCGCTTCGTCCGGCAGGGATTCCAGCATCGCGTCAAGCTGTCCCGCCAGTTCGTCCGTGGACAGCGTACCGAGCTGCGCTTCGATTTCTGCCGCGTACGCCGCCTTTACCTGCGCCGTCACGATCGACAGAGCCGTCGCCGACAGATCATCTGCCGACATGGACGCCATGTAGCCGTCAACCGCTGCCGCTTCCATGCCGCTCTGTTCGATCATTACCGTGCGTACCATTTCCGTGACCATCTCTGCCGGCATTGCCGCAAGCTGCTGTCCCGCCTGTGCCGCCGCGTCTTCATCCGACATCGACGATGCCTTCTTCGCGTAAATGGCCGCACGGTCGGCATTGCTCATTGACGCGATTTCTTCCCGGATGTACGGTGCCATGGCCGCACCCGTCGGAATCTCCGTCGTACCGTCGTCGAATTTCAGACCGGTCAGAATGTCCAGCGTTTCGTCCGCAAGCTGTGCCTTCACAACATCGGCCGCCGCCGTTTTGTCGAGAATGTAGTCTGTCAGATCGGAGGTGTAGCCGATGGCACCGTTCAGGGATGCCGCGACTGCTTCCGGATTCGGACGGACAATGCCCGCGATCTTCAGCTTCAGGGCTTCTTCGATCTTTACCTTCATGAACGATTCGTTTTCGCCCATGAATTCAAACGTACCGTCTTCGTGCTTCTTGAAGCAGTCGGACGGAAGAACCAGCGCAAATTCCCGGCCGAGGATTTCGTCGTATGCCCAGCTCGTGCTTTCCGCATTGAAGTTTTCCCCCGACATAACGGCGGACATCATGTCCTTCAGTTCTTCGTTGTCCTTGAAGCCGAGCGCGTACAGGAATACGTCGTTGATTTCGTTGTTCTGGTCAACCACGAGAACCACTTCGTCATACGAGGTCGGCCAGTGTCCGGCGAGAACATCGTACTGCTCGGCCATCAGTTCTTCGTTGTCGATCATTTCCTGCCAGATACTCAGTCCCGCCGAGGTGGACATCAGACTGTTCATGGAACCCATCCCGGACATTCCTGCGCCGGACATTCCGGAATCTGCGGATGCACCGGCCCCCGAGGAAGCACCGCCGCCCATCATGCTTTCAAACATCCGCGACGGATTGAGCTGCACGACTCCGTCCGTGGTGTCGGTCGAATAAATGTGCAGAGGAACGTTGTAGCCGTACATGATCGTGGACGCATAGTCCGCCATGCCGGATTCTTCACTTTCAATGTATTCGATAAAGGAAGTCAGATTGTTTTCGCGTACATCCGCCGACATCATCGTGTCCATGAGATCGTACATCATGACGTTCGAGTAAATCCGTCCGTCTTCGTGGGATTCGAGCTTGTCTTCCCGCGATTCCATCAGCGAGGTCATCAGCGAGGACATATCCACCGTCGCCTGCTGAATGGAGATCGGATAAGTGGACAGCGTGTCCTCCTGTACCTTTTCAATGTACAGATTGATCCCGTTCGACAGCGACAGAATCAGCGCAATCCCGATAATCCCGATCGAACCGGCAAATGCCGTCAGGAACGTGCGGCCTTTTTTGGTCATCAGGTTGTTCATCGACAGCGAAACCGCCGTCCCGAAGGACATCGAGGTCTTCCCTGCCTTGCCCGCGTCGGCTTCCGAAGGAGCATGAACTTCCGCCGCTTCTTCTTCGGGAGAATACGGAGCGGAGTCGGCAATAACTTTACCGTCAAGCAGCCGGATAATGCGCGTGGAATACTGATCGGCAAGGTCGGGATTGTGCGTGACCATGATAATCAGCTTCTTTTCCGCGATTTTCCGCAGAATTTCCATGATCTGTACGCTCGTTTCGGAGTCCAGCGCACCGGTCGGCTCGTCCGCAAGAAGAATGTCGGGATCGTTCACCAAAGCGCGCGCAATCGCCACACGCTGCATCTGCCCGCCGGACATCTGGCTCGGCTTTTTCCGGAGCTGATCCCCCAATCCAACGGCTTCCAGAGCGTCAATCGCCCGCCGTCTGCGTTCGGCGCGGGAAACGCCGGATAATGTCAAAGCCAACTCCACATTGGCAAGTACGGTCTGATGCGGGATCAGATTGTAGCTCTGGAACACAAAGCCGATGGAGTGATTGCGGTAGGTGTCCCAGTCGTGATCGCGGAAATCGGTCGTCGGAACACCGCGAACGGATAATTCCCCGGACGAATAGCGATCCAGACCGCCGATGATGTTAAGCAAAGTCGTCTTGCCGCATCCGGACGGCCCGAGAATGGAAACGAATTCGTTCGGACGGAAGGCAATGGATACGCCCTGAAGCGCGGTCACGTCGCCGGAAGGATAGGTTTTTGTAATGTTGGTTAAGCGGAGCATAGTCTGCCTTTCAAAAATAATAACAGTAACAATTAAGTATACCTCCGAATCAAAAAAAGATTCCACCGGAAAATGTAAAGAAACAATAAATTACCGAAATATGTAACGCTGATTAAGAAACAGAATGTTCATTTAAAAAAAGAAGGAAAAATCAAAGGAAGAAATAAAGATACAAACAATAACTTTGGTATTCCCCACGGCTGTTTCTACTGAACGAACGTTCCGGACAGCTCTGCACCCAAACCTTGTCTCTTCCTAAAAATCTGAATGTGGGCAAACCGCTGTCTGTCCGAGGCCTCAAGGGCGAGTCCCCCGAACGCCAAGCCGGGAATTCACAAAGGGGCGGCGTTTGAGCCCCTTTGTGCGCCGTCCCGCGCAGGGACATAAAATTGAAAAAAGTACCGGAACGGTACTTTTTTCTTCCTTATAATTAACCTTTGGGAAGGTTAAACTCAAATCCTGTGCTGGCACAGAAATTCCGCAAATTTAATCACCGGCATCAGCGTCGCTACCGACATCAGCGACGTCGATCCAACCAGCTCCGCCGCACAGCCGGGCGAAATCTTGTGCAGTTCCCCGAACATCGTAATCACCGCCGCTGTGGGCATCGCGGCCATAACACAGCCGAAGACCACCATGTAGTCCGGTACACCGACCAGCCATAACGTCACCGTGACCGCGATCGGCATCACAATCAACCGTACCGCGTTCGTGAGATAGACCGACGGGTTCGTCAGCATCGACTTCATGCCGCGCCGGCTCAGATTTGCACCTGTAATCAGCATCGAGATCGGCGTGCAGAGACTCGCAACATATCCGCTGAAATCCGTCAGGAATTCCGGCAGATCCAGACCGGACAGGAACAGAACAATCCCGATCAGGGACGGAATTGTCCCGAAGTTGACGAGCGCCTTCTTCGGCGTGATCTTGATGTCCTCACGGCCGCGCGCCAGAATCGCAATCCCCCATGTCCATGTGAACAGGTGGAAAACGACAACGTAAAACGCACCGTAGAACAGACCGGTTTCCCCGAAAATGGACTCCAGAATCGGGAACCCGATGAACCCGCAGTTCGTGAACAGCATCCCGAATTCGGTCAGCTTGCGTTCGTCAAAGCCCTTGATCGGCTTCGCAAAAAAGTGCGCGAGAATCGCCATGAACACATGGATCACCAGCGCAAGCCCCATAATCAGAAAACCGCTTTTGATGTTTTCCGGCGTCGGCTCCAGACCGATCAGAGCGTTGATGATGAGGAACGGCTGACCGAGCTTTACGATCAGTGTGGACAGCTTCGCGGTGGAGACCTCGTCGATGATCTTCAGCTTCCCCGAAAGGATGCCGGCGGCAAGCAGAAGAGCCAGCGTGGCGATGGTGGAAAGCAGGGATGTAAATGACATGGGAGTACCTCGTTATTTTTCGATGGTTTCGTTTGCGGGAACGTCAGTAAGTTCGTCAAGTTCGTCGGCTTCATCCTCGTACAGATAGGAGGTTCGGCGCAGACGTGCCTGATGCAGCTTTTTCTGGTGATGCCGGTGGTGAAGCACAATGACCGGAATGGCGATGAGCTGAATCAGGATGATCCCGAAGATCGCGGCGGTGACCGGATGGCTGAACAGGGTCAGCAGACTCCGGTGCGGGATTTCTTCGGTGATTTCCGACGCACAGCGGCTGCACGCTTTGACAATGTGCGTGCCGGTTTCTTCCTTTATCGTATAGGTATGTCCGAGTGCGGGACGGGATTCGAGAATCTTGTGCCCGCACACCCGGCATTCCGCGCGGTAGTACCCTTCGCTGTCACAGTCCGGCAGAACGTCCATCATGACGGTCAGCGAATGTCCCGGCGCGGGAAGAATTTCCTCATGGACGTAACCGCAGATTGTGCAGGTCTCGCAGATTCTGCCGTCCGTTTCGCAGGAAGCGGGAGTCTCGGTGCGGTCGGCGTAGACGTGTTCGCAGGCGTGGAGGATTTCTTCCTTTTCCCCGCCGCAGTTCGCGCAGGTGTATTTAATATAACCGTTTTCGTCGCCGTAGATGTCCTTCCGGTCGGTCTCCTGATAATCATGACCGATGGCGGGCTTTTCTTCCGTATAGGAATCCGTGCAGACGGAGCAGGTGTAGGTGATGCCGCCGTCGTCCGTGCAGGTCGGCTCGGTGTCGGCGGTGATTTCATACGAATGCGGTTCCCCCGGACGTACTTCCTCCATGGTATCGCCGCAGTTCGCGCATTTTTGCAGATACCGTCCGTCGCGTCCGTGGGAGGCGGGCGTGTCTTCGATCACCTGATAATTGTGTCCCTTCGCGGCAACGGTCACGGTCTGGGTATGTACTTCGCAGGCATACCCCTTGCTGTTGAGGTTGTCCGAAATCTGGCAGATATATTCAATATACCCGTCGTCCGTACAGGTTGCGGCTTGGCTTGCGGTTTCCCGCCAGTAGTGCGTGCCGGATGCCGGATCGAGGGAAGTCGTGCCGGTTCTCATGCCGCAGATCGTACAGCGGTACGACTGCGTACCGGTGAGGGTACAGTTGGACGGATGATCCACCGTCGGGGACGCGGGGAACTGGTGCGTGTGTCCGGTGTAATAGTCAATGATTGCCTGCGCTTCGGCATTGGCAATGGCGCGGAGATTTTCGTCCTTGTCGAGGAGTTCGCGGTCGTAGGCGTTGGACAGATAGCCGTGTTCCACGATGATGGACGGCACACCGAACTTGGATGCCCAGGTATTAATGCTGAAATAGTCGCTCGTCTGCCCGAGATGGGAGGCCGCCGGCATATCCCACTGAAGATCAGAGTTCCAGTAATACACACCGAGTGAGTCCCCTGTATCCGCGCGGGTTTCGACGTTCCGGCGGGTCAGACCGACGGCATTGCTGATCGAATCGAGGATGTTCCCCGCGAGAGTGTGCGCGCTGAACGGTTCGATTTTTGAAATAATGGCGAGCGCACCGTTGGCATCGGGAATCTCGCTGCTGTTGCAGTGGAGACTGATGAGAACATCGGCGTTGTTTTCAAGGGCAAACAGCGCACGGGGGAGGAATTTCAGATAGGTGTCGTCCGAGCGTGTCAGGATAACGTCAAAATTCCCGTTGTTCCGCAGAGCTTCGGCGACATACTGCGTGAGGATCAGATTGTACTCTTTTTCCGTACGGATGCCGAGGTCGGTGCCGCCGTCAATGCCGCCATGACCGGCGTCAAGAACAATGACGATCTTTTCCGAGGCTGCCTGAACGGGCGACAGGAAGGGGATCAGGACGGCAAACGCGGCCGCTATTATAATAAAGGAAGCAATTTTTCGGAAACGATGATTCATGAAGGACTCCGTTTCAATGTAACAATTGTTCTTATTATACGACAAAACGGCCGGAATTGCAAGAAAAATCCCAAAATTCCGCCGGATATGCCGGATTTGCAACATACTCCAATATTAAACAGTCTTTAATATTTCACTTATATTACACATAGAGGAAATCTCTTGAAATAAAAATTCCGGTGATGTATAATATCGGCGTAGGGTGGAGCGAATCGGCGTTCCGTCATCCCTAACTTTAATTATTTACTTATTTATAAGGAGCTTAAGATGAAGAATAAAGTTCTTTCTCTCATTCTTGCCCTCCTGATGGCTGCATCCTCTGCATCCGCTGTTCTTGCTGACGAAGCAATCGCAGATGTAGATGTTGAAGAAACCGCAGTTGTTGAAGAAGTTGCTGAAGCTGGTCAGTATGACAAGGCTATCGCATTCCTCGCTAACTACGGTATCTTCAAGGGTATCTCCGCTGACGATCTCGGCGCTGACCTCGATGTAAATCGTTATCAGATGGCTCTGTTCGTTGGTCGTATTTCCACTGGTTGGGTAGACGACTCCAAGTGGGAAGACGGTCCCGAAAACTGGTCCGAATTCACCGACATTTCCGAAGGTGCTGTAGCTGATTACTGGGGAGCTCTCTCCTATGCTAACCAGAAGGGCATCATCGAAGGTTATGGCAACGGCAAGTTCGGTCCCTACGACGGCATCACCTATCAGAACGCTCTTACCATGGTAGTTCGTACTCTCGGTTACACCGGTCTCGATTGGCCCTGGGGTTACATCCAGAAGGCAGTTGAACTCGGCCTCACCGATGGTATCACCGATGTAGCTTACACCGATGAACTCACCCGTGGCGAAACCGCTCAGATCATCTACAACGCAATGTTCGCTAAGACCAAGGCTGGTTCCACTCTCGGTCTCGAAAACTTCGGTATCGAATTCGGTTGGGAAAAGGTTGTTATCACCGCTTCCGACCTGAACTCCTTCGTATCCGATGAAGGCGCTTCCGCTAAGCTCGAATCCAACAATGCATACCGTGCATTCAAGGACACCGTTAAGACCGACGACCGTTTTGTTGCTTTCAAGCTTCTGAACGATGATGGTTCTCTCGGCGAAGACACCTACTACATGCTCGGTAAGGATATCGGCCTTGCAGACGAAGTAAATGTTCATGACGACGAAGCTGTAGTTGGCGATGCTTACTACATCCTCTTCGAAAAGGACGAAGATTCCAACCTCTGCGAAGTTGTTGCATACGAATCCCTCCACACTGAAACTCTCTGGAACCTCGGTAAGACCGATGATGAAGGCGAAGATCAGGAATACGCTATCCAGGAATACCTCAAGGACAACACCCTTGTTTCCAAGTATACTGACAACGCATACGTAAACGTTACCAAGTCCACCAAGCCCGAAGTTATGGTATTTGCTGCTAACGGCAACATGACTGAAAAGTACGTTGACGGTAACTACATCGCAATCGACTGGGAAACCGGTAACATTCTCGAACCTGTTCGTGACAAGGACGGCAACATCGTATACGCTGACGATGACAAGACCATCATCAAGTATGACGTTGCATGGTACTACAACGAACTTCTTGACAGATACTACGAAATCGGCTACACTGTAGACGACGAAGTATGGGGCCTCAACTGGATGTCCGATGCTGAATTCGAAAAGACCTTCAAGAAGAACGAAATCGTTAAGACCAAGTCTTACAACGGCTTCAACCAGGCTATCACCAGCATTGCTACCTCCGCATACGCATCTCTCGAACTCTTTGACACCAACCTCGACGGCACTGCAGACCGCGGTATCTACGAATCTTACAGACTCGGTTACTTCACTGCATCTGAAGGCGAATGGTGCGGTTCCTGCGGCAAGACTCTTGACACCTACAAGATCTCTGACGTTGGTACTCTCGCTAAGGCATATCTCGCAGCTGACATCAAGGACGATGCTAAGCTCGACGACGACGGCAACGTTGTTAAGGTAAACTTCGAAAACGTTGTTGAAGGCGTTGTTTGTGACGACAGAAACGACAGAGCATGGTTCGTTGAAGGCTTCGAACCCGAAGTTGACGAAGACGGCAACTACAAGGCTGGCTACGTTGTATACGGTTACGACGCTGAAACCGGCGCTATCAAGATCGTTAAGAACGTAAACGACGGCACCGACGTTGACTCTTATGTTAACACTGGCGTTGTTCGCGCATACAACCTCAAGAAGGGTACCATCACCATCGGTGATACTCAGTACTCCATCAAGGATTACGATGAACTCGAAGGTTCCGGCTTCAAGTATGCTACTACCAACTGGAACACCAGAGCTCAGTACACTGGCCTCCTCCGCGACCTCTTCAACCAGTTCGTTACCTACGTTATCGTTGACGGCGAACTCGTTCACATCGAAGCTACTGGCAAGACTGGTTCCGAAGTTATCATCGTAGACTCCTACGCTGGTCTCTCTTCTGACGGTTACATCGTAGTTAACGGTTGGTCCTCTTCCGACCTCACCTACGACCGCTTCAGAATCGGTTCCTACAACGGCTGGATGCAGGGTGACTACTACTACTACCTCACCGAAGAAAAGGCTGCTGAATCCTTCTCCAAGGGTGCTATCTACGCTATCACTTCTTATGATGCAGGCGAAGATGTATACTATGTATACCTCGCAGGCGAATTCGACGGCGATGAATATGTTGTTGATACCGAATGGGTTAACAACCTTGACAGAACCGTTACCATCAAGAACACCAACGAAGGTTACTTCGAATACATCGACTCCAAGGCAACCAAGCCGGTTTCCGTTAAGATGAAGGATACTGACAAGTACATCATCATCGAAAAGCCCGTTGACGGCAGACCTTACGCAGCTGTTAAGGTATACGAAGGTAAGCTCGGCGAAGACTGGGAAGTAACCGGTAATGTTATCAACACCACCGATGCTAACAAGAGAACCTACGTTATCATCAACGCTACCATCGAAAAGGGCTTCATCGACACCTACAAGTCCGGTCTCGTTGTTCTTCTGAGCGACAAGTACATCTCCGCTGACTATGACGGCGCAGATGCTGAAGACTGGTACCTCCTCGGTGCTTCTGAATTCGAAGTAGAAGTATTCAACCTCTACACCGGTAATGAAGAAAACGTTATCCTCAAGGGCACCAACGTTGACCTCGAAGTTGGTCACGTATACTTCACTCAGGACGATGTCCTCGTTGAAGACCTCGGCGTTCTCACCATGAACGGCATCATCGACGCTGCATTCAATGCATACGCTGATACCGATGCTGACACTGCTGAATACCTCTTCGGTACCTTCTCTCTTACTCCTTCCAACTATAAGAACCTGTTCGAAGACGTTAAGGACGGCAAGACTCAGAAGGAATTCATCGCAGGCGCTACCAGCCTCCGTGCTACTTTCGACCTCCGCAACACCTTCTACTACTCTCTCAACGCTAAGCTTGGCCACACCAAGTATCGCAACACTCTCGACTCTGTAAAGATCTTCGGTGTTGACTATACTGAAACCAAGTCCGGCGACTACACCATCAAGTCCATCAAGTCTCTCTCCAAGTCCGCATTTGCTGAACTCGTTGAAGATTACGCAGACTATGCATTCGATGCAAACTGGGTATACGACATTGACGGTGAAGACATCGTTATCTACGTAAGCCTCATCCCCGCTGACCACATCTATACCACCATCACCGAAACTGAATCCGAAGCATTTGTAGTTGAAGAACTCACCGATGCTAAGATCATGGGTAAGGTTGTATACGAAGAAGTTAGAATCAACGGTATCCTCGACAAGTACAACATCCTCGGTGTTAAGTACTACTTCACCGGCGATGCTACTGAAGGCATCCACGTTAAGCTCGCTCAGGAAGGTTACAACTTCGGTCTCGAAGGCGACCACTCTGAAGAAGGCTACGTTGTTACCTACTCCGTAGACTACACTGATGACACCAAGACTGACATCATCAGCGAAATCGTTTGGGAATCCATCGTTACCAGCCAGTATGACTGCGAAGCTGCTGACTGCGACGACGAATGCGTACTCTGCAGCCTCGTAAACGGCATCTACGTTAAGTTCAACGAAAAGGCTGTTGTTGATGTAGATTACGACGATGCTGGCAACGCTCTCGTTGAAAGCTTCGAAATCCGCACCTGCATCGAAAACGATGAAGCAGCTGACGAACTCTTCTGGAACAAGGTTACCACCGTTAACGTAATCGACGCTACCTCCGGTCTCGTAGTTGGCATCGCATACGAAGGTAATGACGACACCACCAGATTCGACACTCTCGGCTTCTACTACGAAGACGCTATCCTCTCTCGCGAAGACATCCTTGACATCGACGATGTTCACAACCACGAAGTTGACAACACCGACGACGAAATCAAGGAATCCATCGTTAACCCCTAAGTAATTCCTCATCTTTAAAGTATCCCTTATAACTTAAAGATAAACCACCCCCCGGCCGATTACGGGGGGTGGTTCCTTTTTTGTCCGTTTTATGAACAAACTCCAACATTCTTCTCGCCCGATTGACAGTCCCCGCGGAGTATGATATAATTTAATCATATACAAAAATCACATGGAAGGTATTCCCGCCTTGGATTTTATCAAAGAAAACAAAGCGTGGTGCGCCGTTCTGGCGGCGTGCATCGTTCTGCTGGCCGTCTATGCCGGCTGGTATTTCACACATCCCCGCCTGACGTTCGTCACGAACTGCGCGGAAGAGGTTGCCGGGCAGATCGTCCCGCGCGGAAAGAAAACGCTCCTGCCATTGGACGGCGACATCCCCAACGAGGGCTATACCCTCGAAGGCTGGTACACCGAACCGGAATTTGTCAATCGTTATGCGGGTGAAGAACTCTACAAAAACACAACCGTATACGCAAACTGGGTTCCCTCGGTTCATACGGTTACGTTTGACACGGAACTCGGACGTGTCAGCGGGAAAGACACCTATACGGTCGAGTACGGACAGGTGCTGGAATCCGCGCCGACGGCGAAGCGTTCCGGCATGACGTTCGAGGGCTGGTACACCGAACCGGAGCACATCAATCTCTACAAGCCCGGCGTGACGAAAATTACGGCGGACACGACCCTCTGGGCGAAGTTTGTCACCCCCACAGAAGCGGTGGAGGGTCTGAACGCACCGGTGATCTACATTACGGCGAAGACCTCAAACATCCAGAAGGGGGTATACACCGACTGCACCGTGGATGTCGTGAGCGACAAAAACGGTTGGAACGAGCGGAATCGGGACGCACAGATCCGCGGCCGCGGCAACAGTACATGGGGCTATGAAAAGAAGCCGTACCGCCTGAAGTTCGACGAAAAGGTCGATCTGTTCGGCATGGGTCGGGCAAAGGACTGGATTCTTTTGGCAAACACAGTCGATATGGCGATGCTCCGGAACTACACGGTCTACAAAATGGCGCAGGAATTCTCCTCACTTTCCACCACGACGGACTGTCAGTTCGCGCACGTTTATTTGAATGACGACTACCGCGGGCTGTATCTGGTGGTCGAGCAGGTGGAGGAAGGCGAAAACCGCGTGGAAATCGGTGACGGTACCGACGGCATGGGCAACGCGCTCCCGCCGGAGGAATGCGGTTATCTGATGGAATGCGGCAACGGCGGCGCGAACGATGGGCAGAAGGTCTTCTGGCCGTCGAACTACAGGGAGGTTTCGGTCGGTTCGGTTGTTGTGAAAAGTCCGGAAGGCAGTGTCATGACGGGAAAGCACCTGAAATACATTCAGGAATACATGAACGATGTTGTGAAGGCGATCGGCAAGGACGATTTTGACACACTCTGCGAGCTGGTGGACATCCAGTCGTTCGTGGATTCGTTCATCTGTACGCAGTACGTTCTGTCGGGAGACATGGGTTATGTATTTTTCGCGTACAAGGAGCCGGGCGGTAAGCTGTTCCTCGGTCCGCTGTGGGATTACGACCAGTCGTCCGGCATATCGGAGCACGGCGGCACCAACTACAAGGGCTGGGAAGCGGCGTCTCCGCATTCGTGGTACATAAAGCTCATCAAAAACAAGCAGTTCCGCGAACTGGTGAAGGAACGCTGGCTGGAAAAATACGACTACATCCACGGAATCCCGGATATGCTGTACGAAACGGCGGCATACTATCAGGCAGACATTGATGCGAACTACAGCCGCTGGGAAGGTTTCCTCGGTTCGAAGCAATGGCGCAGTCTCCCCGAAGTGGATCGCCTCAAGACCTACCCGGAACACGTTGACTACTACATAACGTGGCTGAACAACCGCGTGGCGTGGATGGAGAAGGAGCTTGGAATTGAGTGAGGGGGATGCGACTTGGGGAAAAACTTTTTGGAAAAAGTTTTTCCCCAAACCCCTTTTCAAAAACTTTTCGGCGGGGAAAGGGACAAATATAGTACCTGCAATTCCGGTGCAGCAAGTAAAGTAATCCAAATTCTGAGAAAGACGCTCGCGACCTCGTTACCTCGGCACAGTGGGAGGTAACACTGAAGTTTTTCGTGAAAAATAAATGTGAAGTTATCTGAAAAAGTGCAGCCTTAGTTTTCTATAAATTTAAGCTGCACTTTGTCATAAGTATATAGATTGAAAGTTTTTGAGGAGGGGTTCGGGGAGGAACTTTTTTCAAAAAGTTCCTCCCCGAGAAACATTATGTCAGAAAAATTTCTCCCCGTGTCCCCGGAAGAAGTGCAGGGGCAGGTGGATTTTGTTTATGTGAACGGGGATGCGTATGTGGATCATCCGTCGTTCGGAGCCGCGATTATCGGGCGGGTACTGGAAGCCGCCGGGTTCTCCGTGGCGATGCTCTGCCAGCCCGACTGGCGGACACAGGACGATTTCAAAAAATTCGGCAAGCCGCGGCTCGGGTTCCTTGTGTCGTCCGGGAACATTGACTCCATGGTCGCGCATTATACCGCCGCGAAAAAACGCCGCAGCGAGGACTACTACAGCCCCGGATGCAAGGCAGGACTCCGTCCCGACCGCGCCGTGATCGTGTACTGCAACAAGATCCGCGAGGCATACGGCGATATTCCGATTCTGATCGGCGGGCTGGAGGCTTCCCTGCGCCGGTTCGCGCATTACGATTACTGGACGGACAAGGTGCGCCGCTCCGTATTGATTGACAGCCGCGCCGATATTCTCATGTACGGCATGGGCGAACGTACGGTCGTCCGTCTGGCGGAACTGCTGGACAAAGGCGTTCCCGTGAAGAAAATCCGCGATGTCCGCGGGACGGCGTATCTCGGCAGGAAGGGGGACGATATCCACTTCCCCTGCGCCGGTCGTCTCGGCGTGAAACCGGAAAACGGTGAAATCGACGGCTACGATTACGACGATCTCAAAACCGACAAAAAGCTCTACGCGGATGCGTTCCGCATTCAGTATATGAACAACGACGCGGTCAGCGGCAAGGCGATCGTGGAATATTACGATGACCGGATGCTGGTCGTCAATCCTCCGCAGCCGCCGCTGGAACGCGAGGAGCTCGACAGGGTCTATGCTCTTCCCTACGTCCGGACGTATCATCCGATGTATGAGGAAATGGGCGGCGTTCCCGCGATATCCGAAGTGCGTTTCTCCATCACGCACAACCGCGGCTGTTTCGGCGGATGCAATTTCTGCGCGCTTGCGTTCCATCAGGGACGCGCGGTGCGTTCGAGAAGCATCGAATCCTGCGTGAAGGAAGCCGAAATCATCACAAAACTCGACGGTTTCAAGGGTTATATCCACGACGTCGGCGGCCCGACCGCAAACTTCCGCGAACCTGCCTGTGAAAAACAGCTCGAACACGGCGTCTGCTCCAACAAACGCTGCCTGTTCCCGAAGCCGTGTCCGAATCTCCGCGCCGATCACCGCGAATACATCGAACTCCTGAAGCAGATCGAAGCTGTTCCGGGTGTAAAGAAGGTCTTCATCCGCTCCGGTATACGTTTCGACTACATGATGGCGGACAAATCCGACGCATTTTTCAAAAAGCTCGTCCGCGACCACGTCAGCGGTCAGCTCAAGGTCGCGCCGGAACACTGTGCGCCGAACGTTCTCGCCCACATGGGCAAACCGTCGGTCGATGTGTACGACAAATTCCGCGAAAAATATATGCGCCTGTCCGAAGAATGCGGCAAGGAGCAGTACCTCGTTCCCTACCTGATGTCGAGCCATCCCGGCAGCACCATGGACGATGCCGCGAGACTTGCGCTGTATACGAAGAAAATCGGCCTCGCTCCGGAACAGGTGCAGGACTATTACCCCACCCCCGGCACCGCATCCACGGTCATGTACTACACGGGACTTGACCCGTTCACCGGAAAACCGGTCTATACGGCGACGGATTACCGTGAAAAGCAGCTTCAGCGTGCGCTTCTGCAGTGGAGAAAGCCGCAGAACCGCCCGATGATCTTCGAAGCGATGAAGTATTGTACGGAAGCCGGAAAAGCCGATCTGCGCGAACTGATCGGTATGCCGCGCGACGGAAAAACCGACGAACGTCCGCAGCATTCCGGAAACGCACCGAAGAAAAAAGACGGACGTGCGCCGCAGAACAGGCAGAAAAACGACCGGAAACCTCCGGAAAAACACGCCGATCATCGGAAACCGGACGGAAGAAATCACGCCAAAGGTGATTATAAACGCCCGGACACGCGCAAAACTACCAGTAAAAAGAAATAATCTGCACTCACAAAAATAAATTCCCCAGATGGAAGCTTTTTGAAAGGGGTTTGGGGAAAACCGGAGATTCACTTCGTGAACTCCTCAAAAAAGTTTTCCCCAAGTACTTTTTATGAAAATTTTAATGGTCACGATGGCGATGAACATCGGCGGGGCGGAGACGCATATTCTGGAGCTGTGCCGCGAGCTGAACCGGCGCGGGCATGACGTGACGCTGGCATCGTTCGGCGGCGTGTATGCCGATGAGCTGGTTTCGCTCGGCGTGAAGCACGTCCGGCTGCCCCTGCATACCAAAAATCCTGCGGCGGTCATGACGGCGTACCGGGGGCTGGAACGCCTCATCCGCGACGGCGGGTTCGATCTCGTTCACGCGCACGCACGCATTCCCGCGTTCATCTGCGGCCTGCTGCATGACCGGATGAAGTTCCGGTTCGTCACGACCGCGCACCTCAATTTCTCCATGAACGCTCTCTGGCGGAGGATCTCCCGCTGGGGCGAACGCGTCATGGCGGTCTCCGACGATATCGCCGATTATCTCGTCACCGAGTACGGCTATCCGCGCGAGAAGATTTATCTCACCATCAACGGCATCGACACACAGAAATTCTCCCCCGATATTCCCTTTGACGGTCTGCTGGCATCCCACGGCCTGACGAAAGAACGCCGCCGGATCGTCTACATCAGCCGCCTTGATGCCGACCGCGCCGATCCCGCGTACCGGCTGATTGAAATTGCGCCGAAAATTGCAGAGAACTTCCCCGATACGGATATCCTCGTCGTCGGCGGCGGTACGGAATTCGATACCCTGCGCGAAATGGCGGAAAACGTGAACAAAACTGCCGGTCGGAATCTGGTGACAATGACGGGAGCCGTGTCGAATATCAACGAATACGCCGCTGCGTCGGATGTGTTCATCGGCGTTTCCCGCTCGGTTCTGGAAGCTATGTCAGCGGCAAAACCGGTCATCGTCGCGGGCGGTCAGGGAGCGCTCGGAATTTTCGACGAAACGAAAGTCACGCCTGCCGTGGACACGAATTTCTGCTGTCGCGGGTTTGATCTTGCGGACGGCGATACCCTGTACGGCTGGATTGCAGACTGCCTGAACCGTTCGCCGGAGGAACTCGCGGCGATGGGGGCGTTCAACCGCGCGTTTGTCATGGAACACTATACCGCAAACCGGATGGCGGCGGATTACGAGAAAATGTACCGCGCCGCACTCGCCGCACCGGTTCCCTTCAAGGGAAAGGCAGACGTGGTGGTCAGCGGCTACTACGGCTTCGGCAACATGGGAGACGAAAGTCTGCTCGACGTGATCGCGGCGACACTGGCGGAGGAAATCCCCGGCGTGAAGATTGCCGCATTGACCCGCCATCCGAAAGAGGACGCCAAGCGAACCGGTCTGCGGTGTGTTTCTCGGTTCAGTCCGGCGGCGGTACGGACGATTGCGGGAGCGAAACTTCTCCTTTCGGGCGGCGGAAGTTTATTGCAGGATTCGACAAGCCGCCGGAGCCTGAAATATTATGCCGGCGTTCTGGGCATTGCGGAAATGTCCGGTGTGAAAGCGTATATTTATGCCAACGGCATCGGACCGGTGCGGGATGCGTCCAACCGCAAGCTGACCGCGAAGGTGGTGGACCGTGCGGCGGAAGTGTCCGTGCGCGATGCGGATTCGGCGGACGAGCTGCGGCGCATCGGCGTGAAGCGGGAAAGTATCCGTGTGACGGCCGATCCGGCGTTCCTGATCCGGCCGTATGACGAGCATCGGCTGGCGAAAACGATGGAACGCATCGGCGTGAAGGACGGATTTTTTGCCGTGTCGCTCCGTCTGCCGGTGCAGAAGACTGCCGAAAATCCCATGAGCGTGGCAGACGACATGGTGCAAACCTGCGCGAAAATCACGGAAACCTACGGATTGATTCCGTTCGTGATTCCGATGCAGACGGTGCAGGACAGCGGAATCTGCGAATATTTTGTGGAGCAGTACAATCAGCGGATGAAGCAGAACGGGCATGAAACGTATTCCGCATTGCTGTACACGCCGGAAAACGCGCCCGAACTGATCGGCGTGCTGTCGAAGGCGGCGTTTGTGATCGGGATGCGCCTGCATTCGATCATTTTTGCGTCGTCGGCGGAGGTTCCGGTGGTCGGACTGGCATACGACCCGAAGGTATCGTCGATGATGAAGGCACTCGGACAGCCGTTCGTCGTGGAACTCGGCGCGTCGGCGGACATCCACGCGGAAACGTTCGCCTGTGTGGAGCGGATCATGGAAAACCGTGACGCGATCGGCCGGTCGCTCGCGGAACGTGCGGCAGAAATGCGGAACCGCTGCCGCGAAGACCTGAAAATGGCGCATGATCTGGTGAAATAGAGGATTTTTTACGGAGAAAACCGCAAATTGTGCTTTATCCCACAAACTTTCGGTTTCCTTCCCCAAAGGCTTGACTTTTGGGAGGAAAAGTAGTAGAATTACTTCATATAATTATAACCCCTCTTTCAGGAAAGGAACCCATCGTGCAGATTCTTTACGAAAACATCCTCCAGATGGATATCCGCTATGTCATCATGTGGATCATCGGGGGAATCCTCATCTACCTTGCCATCAAGAAGGATATGGAACCCACCCTGCTCCTCCCGATCGGCTTCGGTACCATTCTTGTCAACCTCCCGAACTCCGGTGCGATCGACCAGATTCTCGCCAGCGGCGAAGTGGAACACGGTGCGCTGACGACCCTGTTCAATGCCGGTATCTCGAACGAACTCTTCCCGCTTATCCTGTTTATCGGGATCGGCGCGATGATCGACTTCGGACCCCTGCTTTCCAATCCGAAGCTCATGATCTTCGGTGCGGCGGCACAGTTCGGTATTTTCTTCACTCTCTGCCTTGCGTCTATGTTCTTTGACATCAACGACGCGGCATCCATTGCGATCATCGGTGCGGCAGACGGCCCGACCGCGATCGTCGTTGCAAACAAGCTCAATTCCAAGTACCTCGCTCCGATCATGGTGGCGGCGTACTCGTATATGGCTCTCGTGCCGATCATCCAGCCGCCGGTTATCCGTCTCCTGACCACCAAGAAGGAACGTATGATCCGCATGGAATACTCCGGCAAGAGCGTTTCTCAGACCACGAAGATTCTGTTCCCGATCGTTATCACGATCATTGCAGGTCTTGTGGCACCGGCATCCGTCGCCCTCGTCGGCTTCCTGATGTTCGGTAACCTGATCCGTGAATGCGGCGTGCTGAACTCTCTGTCCGAAACCGCGCAGAAGGTTCTCGCAAACCTCATCACCATTTTCCTCGGCATCACCATCGCGTCCCAGATGAATGCGGAACAGTTCCTCAACTTTGAAACGATCCTCATTCTCGGTCTCGGTCTGTTCGCATTCGTATTTGATACGGCAGGCGGCGTTCTCTTTGCGAAGCTCCTGAACCTGTTCCTCAAGAAGAAGATCAACCCGATGATCGGTGCCGCAGGGATTTCCGCGTTCCCGATGTCCGGCCGTATCGTTCACAAGATGGGTCTGAAGGAAGACCCGCAGAACTTCCTTCTCATGCACTCCATCGGCGTCAACGTATCCGGACAGATCGCATCCGTTATCGCGGGCGGTCTGATTCTGAGCTTCTTCATGTGATAGGAGGTACTGACCATGAATCTTATGACATATCTCACGGTATTTCTGCCGGTATACCTCTCGTCCTTCTTCTCGAATTTTGAATTCCATCCCATGAGCTTTGTGGAAAACCTGAAGTATATGGGCGTTGGAATGATCTGCATTTTCATCGTAATCGGTGCGATTGCGGGCGTGGTTGTCCTTCTTGAAAAGGTCATTTCCCGCATCCGGAAGTCCGGCGACGATTCCGCGGAATAATCATGCAAAAAAGCGGCAGTTTTCTGCCGTTTTTTGTATATTGGGAATGTCCCTGCGGGACGGCAATCGACCTTCGGTCGAAAAGGTAGAAAACCGCTGAAGCGGTTTTCAAAATTAATGTCCCTGCGCGGGACGGGCGCATAAAGGGGCTCAGACGCCGCCCCTTTATGAATTTCCGGCTTAGCGTTCGTGGGACTCGCCCTTAAGGGCTCAAACATACAGCGGTTTGCACTCAGCAGATCGTACGGAAGAATAGAGATTTCGTTCAACCAAAGGTGGAACCTTAATTTACAATTTTCCCTTACGGCTGTTTGTAGTGAACAAATGATTTGGACAGATTTGCACTGTACCTTGTCTCTTCCTAAGGGTCTGAATGCGGGCAAACCGCTGTCTGTCCGAGGCCTCAAGGCCGAGTCCCCCGAACGATTTCCAAGCCGGCAATTCACAAAGGGGCGGCGTCTGAGCCCCTTTGTGCGCCCGCCGCGTAGGCGATAAAAATTGAAAAATGACCTTCAGGTCATTTTTCTACCTATTGAAATACGAACGATTTACACAAAACAAAATTTTATAGGATTACTCATGAGAAAAAAACGTATCTCCCCCGCGAAGGTTATCGCTATCGGCTTTCTCAGCGTGATTGCCGCCGGTACAGCTCTTCTTCTGCTGCCGGTATCTCATACCGGACGGACGTCCGTTTCCTTCGTGGATGCTCTCTTTACTACCGTCAGCGCGGTCTGCGTCACGGGGCTGAACACCCTCGACCCCGGATGGGATTTCTCGACCTTCGGTCATGTCGTGATCGCTCTGCTGATCCAGATCGGCGGGCTGGGAATTACCTCCCTCGGTGCCGGACTGGTCGCGCTCCTCGGCGGAAAACTCAATCAGCGCGGGAATAACCTCGTCAAGGAGGCTCTCAATTACCCCACGTTCAAGGATGTCATGCCTCTCATCCGCGCGGTGCTGGTGCTGACTTTTACAATCGAATTCCTCGGCGCGGCGATGGCGTTTGTCACGTTTGTGCAGGAATATCCGCTCGGCAGGGCGGTCTGGATGTCCGTGTTCCACTCAATCGCGTCGTTCAACAACGCCGGATTTGATATTTTCGGCGGCGGCGTGAGTCTGACCGGCTACGCGGGGAACGGCTGGATGAATTTTACCACGTCGTTTCTTGTAATCGCGGGCGGATTCGGCTTCTTTGCAACCCGGGATATTCTCGGATATATCCGTTCGTCTGTCCGGCTGTACCGGCTGAAAAAGGCCGGAGAAATCAGCCGGCGGAAGCTGTACGAGGAACGTCCGCAGCTTACCCTGCACACGAAAGTGGTGCTGATGATGACGGCGATCCTCTACCTCGGCGGCGGTGTTCTGCTGAAGCTGACCGAAGGGGACAACATTACCTGGATGGGCGCGCTGTTCTCGAGCATGACCGCGCGTACCGCCGGGTTCACGACGTTCCCGTTCACAAAATTCTCGATGGCGGGCGTGATTGTCATGTGCATCCTGATGTTCATCGGGGCAAACCCCGGCTCGACGGGCGGCGGTATGAAAACGACAACGATGTTTGTCCTCATCAAGTCGCTGATTTCGACGGCAACGGGGAAGGAAGCCGTGGCGTTCGGAAAAAAGCTCAAGGACGACGCGCTGCATAAGGCGTTTGTGATTATTTCGCTCGGTTTATGCTGGGTGATTTTCGCAGCCTTTCTGCTGACGATGCTGGAACCGCATCTGTCGCTGTCGGAAGTATTTTTTGAAATCGTTTCGGCAACCGCAACGGTCGGGCTGTCGATGGATGTGACGCCGACCCTGTGTACGGCATCGAAGCTGATCGTGATCCTGACGATGTACATCGGCCGTCTCGGACCTCTGACCATCGCAACAATGTGGGTTGCCGCACCGAGCGGTGTGTCAAGACCGGAAGAAGAAATCCCGATCGGGTAAGGAAAGAATTGGAGAACAGATATGGCAAAGAAATTCAAGAAAAAATCGGATAAATTGTATGCTGTCGTCGGACTCGGACGGTTCGGATTCGCGCTGGCGGAAGAACTGGCAGCGAAGGGCTGCGATGTCATGGTTGTTGACCGCGACCGGAACCGGGTCGAAGCGGCGGACTTCACGGACAATGCGTTTGTGGTGGATGAAATGACCAGAGAAAATCTGGAGGCAACCGGGATTGCGGAAGCGGACGTTGCGGTCATCTGCATCGGCGACAAGATTGACGTAAGCATTCTGACGACGCTGACGGTGATCCGTCTGGGAGTGCCGAAGGTCATTTCCAAGGCATCCAGCGCGGAACAGGGCGAGGTGCTGGCGATGCTCGGCGCGGAGGTCGTCTACCCCGAGCGGGACATGGCTCTCCGGCTGGCGGGGAAGCTGATCTCCCCGAATATTCTCGAATACATCTCGCTGAGCGATGAGATCGACATCATGGAGATCAAGCTGAGCGAAAAGGCGGAAGGGAAGACGGTTGTGGAACTGAACGTCCGCAGCCGGTACGGGCTGAACATCATTGCAAGACGGCACGGCGATACCATTTCCACCGATATCCTGCCGGACATGGTTCTTCATGCCGACGACAGCATTACGGTCATCGGCAAGACGGACTCCATCCATAAATTTGAAAACGATTTGCAGTAAGGAGAATATAGTATGTTTGATTTGGCTCCCAAGGCGGGCAATCCCCGCAACAGCGAAGGTTCATTCCTGCGCCTGAACGACGGACGGATCGCACTTGCCTACAGCCGGTACAGCGGGAACAGCGCGGATGACCACGCTTACGCCGAAATCGCGTGCATTTTTTCTTCCGACAACGGCGAAACCTTCGGGGACGAGCGGATTCTCGTACGTCCGAATCCCGACCCGGCGGCGAACGAAACCAACTGCATGAGCGTTACGCTTATGCGGATGGCGAACGGGGCCGTGGGGCTGTTCTATCTTCTCAAGCGGAACCACATCGTGTCCGAGTATCTCCTCCGCCGTTCGTCCGACGAAATGGAGACGTTCGGCGATCCGGTGCTTTGCGTGGCGAACGATATGCCCGGATATTATGTTGTCAACAATGACCGCGTGATCCGGATGGCGAACGGCCGTCTGATCGTTCCGGCGGCGCATCATCCGTCGGCGATGGGACTGTACGGGAAGGAATCCTGCGACGGACGTGCGACGGCGGGGTTCTATGCTTCCGACGACGACGGCTTCACATGGCGGCGTATTTCGCCGTGGATCGCCCTGACCGGCGGAGCATATTCCGGAACGGGTATGCAGGAACCGGGGCTGATCGAGCTGGCTCCGGGGGTACTTTATGCGTATTTCCGCACCGATCTCGGTCGGCAGTATGAGTCCGTGTCGATTGACGGCGGGGCATCGTGGTTCCCGGCACAGCCGTCACGGTTTACGGCTCCTGCGTCGCCGCTGCTCATCAAGCGGAACGAATTCACGGGGAAGCTGTACGCGATCTGGAATCCGGTACCGGAATATTACGGCAGACCGCGCGCAAAGGTCTGGAACGGCGGACGCACACCTCTGGTGATCGCGGAAGGCGAATTCGGCGAAGGCGGCATCCGCTGGGGCGCACCGCGTGTGATCGAGGACGATCCGGAAGGGGGATTCTGCTATCCGGCGATCCTGTTCACGGGTGAAAAGACGGCGGTGATGTCGTACTGTGCGGGCGGCGTTGTGGACGGGGACGAAATGTGCCTGGTACGGACGCGCATCCGGACGATTGAATTATGAAAATTTCTTGGGGAAACCTTTTTTGAGGAAGCGGGATTTGCTTCGCAAACTCGGGTTTCCCCAAACCCTTTCCAAAAACCTTTTCGGATATAGGGCGGTGCAAAATTTTTCGAAAAATTTGATTGAATCGGGAACTTTTGGGCGTTCTCAAACGTCTAATGGATATAGCATACAGGGGAGTGTTAAAACATTGTAAATTTTGGATGGAAAACCTACCAATTTGCCCTGTGATGTGATATTATAGCAATGATGTAGTAGTGTACCTTCATGAAAGATGGAGGGAAATACGGTTTGAAATTGGATATTCACATGAGAAAGTGAGGAAATACAATGAAAAAGAAGTTTATGCGCGGCATCGCAGCGTTCCTTGCGGCTGTGATGATGCTGCCGACAGCGGCTTTTGCGGAAACGACATACACTCCGCCGACCGCAGGAATGGATTTTGTTGAGATCAAAAGCGGCGATGTACTGTATGACGGCGGGGAAGATACGGAACTTCAGCTTGAACTGGCGGAATCGGTTGATCCCTCGAAAGTTAAGTGGAATGTAGTCGGAGACAGTTCCGCATACATTACCGTAGACCAGAATGGTTTGGTAAAATCCAAGGGATTGGTGGGAGCAGATGGTGCTGAAACTACAACAGTACAGGTTCGCGCGGTATACGACGATGGTGCGAATTCCGAACAGGCCATTCAGGAGATCGCTCTGAAGAAGAGAACTATAGAAGCGGGTACCTTCAAGGTTGACACTACCTACGATATCCAGAAGATGTATACGATAGGCGAGTCTTTTAATACCGATGGTATTCAGGTTACTGTAAAATACAGTGATGCCAAAAGTACTGCTGTTGAACTCGATGCGGGCGATTATACGATAGAACCCGCAACATTTACGACTGCTGGTGAGCAGGACGTGACGATCAAGTATGCTTACAATGGTACGACTGTACAGGATACCATTGGAGTAATGGTTGAAGCTGCAGTCGTTGATACGGTCAAATCGGTTGAAGTTCTTACTCCGTATGACGGTCTGGAAGTAGAAAAAGACTATGTAATCAATGAAGTAAGACTTCTGGTTACCTGGAATAGCGGCAAGACGGAATCGATTAACGCGAAGACAGGTACTGCGGATTTTGAAGTATCGTCCGACTATACGCTCGGAAGCAAGATCACCAAGGATACTACTTTCTATGTAAAGTATAAGGGTGTATCTTCTCAGAACGTTACCATTAAAGTTGTTGATACGACTCCCGAAAAAACGATCACCGGTATTGACGCACGTCCTTCCAAGATAGAATATTCCAAGGGAGACTCGATTTCTAAGTCTGCCGATGTAAAGGTATACGTCAAGTGGTCCGACGGCTCTGAATCAGAACTGACTACCTCTCAGTTTGCTCTTTCTCCTTCTTCTTTCACTACGACAGGGACGGTCACTGTAACGGCTACTGCAAAGTCGGGTGAAAAACAGTATTCCGATACCTATACCGTCACTGTAAAGGATTCTGTCACGATTACCGGTCTGGATAAGGATACCGATGAATACGAACTGAAGGACAAGGATGACATCGAACTTAAGGTTGGGGACAAGCTCAATGACGATGTTCACTGGTACGATATTTTTGATGAAGTCCGTCTCATTGTTGATGGAACAAACAAGCTGATCGACAGCAAGAGCGACCTTGAAGAATATTCCAATGTGGAACTCCTTCTGAAGGTATACAATAAGACGACCAACTCCACTACGATTGAATCCAAGGATATCGGCAGCGACGGAAAGGTACGTCTCCAGCTTTATGTAAAGGTTGGTACCAAGTCGATTACCGATACTTCTTACTCCATCCGTGAATATATCCCCGTAACCGATGCGGAATGCACCGTCTCCATTTACAGCGGTACATACGTTACTTCCACTTACCTGAAGGCAAGCAAATCGTTCAATGATTTTGATGATGCTCTTGAAGCTCTCAAAGATGAAAACGAATTGGAAGAAGTATTTGACATTACGCTCGGTTCCAAATACACGATCCGCATCAAGTTCGGTGAAGATCAGGAACTCTCCTCCAGTTATGAATTTGAACCGGACTACGAAAACTCGATTTATATTGACCTCAACGGTTATGAACTCAAGCTCCCGTCCGACTGGATCGTTTATGACGATTGCGAAGACCTCGTTGTGACCATTACGAACTCCAGCAGAGAAGACGACGGCAAGCTCATTTACCGCGATAAGTCTGTTTCTCTTATTGTTGCGGAAGGCTCCGCGCTCAAATTCTCCGATGGGGAAATTCCGATGGATTCCGATGCGGCTGTAACCATGACGATCTACCGTTCCAGCAGCTCCACTACCAAGATTGATGAAAAGGTTTATGACGATCTTGAAGAAGCTCTCGAAGCACTGGAAGATCATGACGACGCGGTTGAAACTTTTGATATTTCTTCTTCCTACGAAGATTCTTTCGTTGCAAAGATCAAGCTCGGCGAAGACGAAGACCAGGATCTTACTTCCTTTACATTTGCTCCGAACTACGATACTACCATTACCATCGACCTCAACGGCAACAAGCTCGAACTGGATACCGACTGGATCGATTATGACGATTGCGAAGACCTCGTTATAAAGATCAACAATACCCACGAAGATGACAAGGCGACCCTTTTCTACGATGATGAGGATATCACCATTGCCATTGCCAAGAACGACTCTGCCCTAGAATTCAAGGAAGACAAGGTTCCTGGTATTTACGCTATTACCATTGATTCCATGACCAACGGTAAGGCATCTGTAAACAAGGAAACCGTCGGTCACGGTGGCAGCGTAACCTTTACGATCACTCCGAATGAAAATTATGAGATCGAAACTGTTAAGGTAAACAACAAGACGGTCAGCGCATCGAATTATACGGTAAACTCCAAGGGTGTCGGTACCTTTGAACTGAAGGATATCGTGGGCGATGCGAAGTTCAGTGTAACCTTCAAGAAGACTTCTTCCACTACGACAACCGAAAAGGAAGAAGACAAGCCCACATCGTCCACCAAAAACTGGACAAACCCCTTCACTGACGTTTCCAAGAACGCACAGTATTACGATGCAGTGGCATTCGTATGTAGCGAAGGTCTGTTCAACGGTATGACCGCGACCAAGTTTGAACCCACCACCACCATGACCCGTGCGATGTTCGTAACCGTTCTCGGCCGTCTCGCAGGCATTGATCCTCTGCGTTACTCCGGTACCAGCTTTATTGACGTTTCCAAGACTGACCAGCAGATTTCCTGGGCGGCACCCTACATTGAATGGGCTGTTCAGGAGGAAATCACGAACGGTACCGGTAACGGTAAGTTCAGCCCGAATGACCCGATCACGCATCAGCAGATGTATCTGTTCATGAAGCGTTATGCGGAAAGAATCGCAAATGTTTCTACTGCAACGACCGGTGTCAGCCTTTCCAGCATTAAGGATGCTTCCCAGATTGCTGACTGGGCACAGGAAGGTGTTAAGTTTGCAAGCAAGCACAACATTCTCATCACCAGCGGTGGTAAGCTCACTCCTACCGACAATGCGCTCCGCTGTGAACTTGCAATGCTTCTCCACGGCTTCTGCGTCAAGGTTCTCGGCTACAACGATTAAGCCCAATATTCAAAACACCCCGAAGTTTCTTCGGGGTGTTTTTTGCGGGATTTTTACCAGAACGCGATATTGTCAATTACAACGGAATAATACGGGGATTCATGCACAACATCCGGTTCCAGAATTTCGAAATGCAGAGAACCGTCCGTGGGGTCTGCACCGTCGGCAGCGGCACGGCAGGCGTCCGTCAGCAGGGGCAGGGGATCGTCCGGCAGATTCTGCGTCAGGGAAAAGGGTTCACCTTCCCATGCGGACAGGACAGCGGCGGCACTGTCGGGGTAACGGTCGTCTTCCACACGGTTGAGGACAACGGCGGCAATTCCGACGAGGGCGGCGTAAGGAAGCTCCTGCGCGGCATATTCGGCGGTCAGCGCACGGGCGAGATAGTCCGCATCTTCGGGAAGCAACAGGGGAATCATATCTATCCTCCGAAAAAAGCCGTATCGGAAGGATACGGCAATCGAATTTACGGAAGTATTATGCGGCGTGACGAACGATTTTATCCGACTTTGCGGATGGAATATTTTTTTCGGAAACGGCGGAATCCGATGATCCGGCGGAGCAGGAGGGCATAGAAATTCAGCAGAAGAATCCCGCACAGCGTCAGTCCGGGGATATACAGAAAATGGTCGGGGGATGACTGAAATGCCATCAGAAAAACGACCAGAGTGGAGGAAACGGTGGCGTAGATGGCGAAGCCGAGCTGTTTCCGGAGGATGGCATTCATCATGGCGAGGCGGGATTCGCTGTCGCTGAAAATTTCGGTGGATTCCGGAGCAGCGGTATCGGCGGTTTTGCGGAAATAGAAGGTATCGTCCACACGAACGGCGCATTCCCAGCCGTAGTCTTCATACATCCGGAGGTAGTTTTCGCGGTCGGCGGAGGCATCGGGATTGAAATCCATACGGTAAACAACGTCTTCCGGTTCGCAGGATTCAAACTGATAATAACCGAAACTGCCGACTTTGGTGAGTTTCCAGCCATCGCGGTGCATCCGGGTGAGGTAGTCTTCTTCGTTTTCCACTTCCGAAAGGTCAAAATAGCGGAATTCGGTGCCGGTGAAAACGCCGGTATCGTCCGGATCGTTGTAATCGGGCGGAATTTTGGTTTTTATAAACATGGCAGAGTCTCCTGTGAATTACGATTCGTGGTCAGAATATTTCTGCGAAAGCCGGCGGAATCCGACAAAGCAGTGCGTGATAATGCCGATGTACAGTCCGAATACAGTATACACCAGCCCGATGAGGATGTATTCAAACGGGCGGATGTGCATAATGCCGAGACGGCTAAGGTTGATGATGTTCGGCAGAACACAGCAGAGGAAAATCACGAGAATGGGGATCATGCGCTTGGTAAAAATTCGGCGCATCATATCCACTTTGGAAGCGTTGTCGCTGAAAATTTCGGTATCCGCCTCTTCGGCCGACTTGCGGAAATAGCTGAATTCGTTCAGATCCTGCAGATATTCCCACCCGTAGTCCTCAAACATCCGGATATAATCCCGTTTTTTGTCGGCAGACTGCGGATTGAAGTCGATACGATAGACAATGTCGTCCGGTTCGCATTTTTCAAAATGATAGATTCCCGGCAGGGTAACATGAGTGAATTTCCAGCCGTCCCTGTGCATTTCGCGGAGATATTCTTCTTCTTTTTCGTAATCGGGAAGCATGAAATAGTGGAATTCCCGAAGCGTGTTATCCTTCATAGCGTTCTCCTTTGCTGTTTTTGTAAAGTCGTTCGATGCGTTTTTGTTCGATGGTAAGGATTTCGCGGCCGAGAGCGGTGATGCGGTAGAGGCGGCGTTTGTCCTCCTCACGGGCAAATTCGATCAGGCCGTCCTTTTCCATTTTGGAGAGGGTGCCGTACATGGTGCCGGGGCTGATGGTGATTTCGCCGCCGGTCAGCTCGCCGACCTTTTTTCCGATGCTGTAGCCGTGCATTTCCTCCTGAAGGCAGAAGAGGATATAGAAACCCGTTTCCGTCATGGGGACATAGATTCGTTTCAGACGTTCTTCCATACTATACTGTACTCCGATATATCGAGGTTCGATGTATATATTATATCGCACTTCGATATATCTGTCAAGAGGGGGAGGGGGAGTTTTCTCGAAAATTTTTTAAAAGGAAGAAAAAAGTACCCGTTGGGTACTTTTTTCAATTTTATGTCCCTGCGCGGGACGGCGCATAAAGGGGCTCAGACGCCGCCCCTTTATGAATTCCCGGCTTGGCGTTCGGGGGACTCGCCCTTGAGGGCTCAGACATACAGCAGTTTGCACTCAGCAGATCGCACGGAAGAACAGAGATTTTGTTTTGCTGAAAGGTGGAACTGACAATATAGTTTTCCCTCATGGCTGTTTCTACTGAACGAACGCTTTGGACAGATTTGCACTGCACCTTGTCTCTTCCTAAAAATCTGAATGCGGGCAAACCGCTGTCTGTCCGAGGCCTTAAGGCCGAGTCCCCCGAACGTTAAGCCAGGAATTCACAAAGGGGCGGCGTCTGAGCCCCTTTGTGCGCCCGTCCCGCGTAGGGACATAAATTTTGAAAAACGCCTTCAGGCGTTTTTCTACCTTCTGTACCAAACGTACCGTTTGGCATTCAAAAATAATTGAAAAAAATTGTAATTTCCTCTTGCATTTTACCTAAAAATGTGATATGCTATAGCGCATAAAGCGCACATTCCCACAAGTCATGGACAAATGAAGTTTTCAGAAAGCGGATTCCGGTGTACGAAGCATCGCCGGAGAATGCGGGACTGAAAATGGATGTGTCTCTGGAGAACGCCGAGTTTCCGTTCCCATCGGAATAAGTCGGCTGCCGAAGGGGCAACGCGGGTTCCCGCCGAATCTCTCAGGCAAAAGGACAGAGTCTATAACCCACCCCGCCGCTTTTCAACTGCGGTATCTTGGGCTATCGCCTGCATACGTTTCTCCGGAGCTGTCCTGTCGTGACAGCTCTTTTCTGTTTTTATTTAATTCTTTTTGGAGGAAGCATTATGGATGCCCTTTTGAAAATCGTTCAAACCATCAATATGTACCTGTCTGACTATATCCTCATCATTCTTCTGATCGGGATCGGTCTGCTGTACTCCGTCAAGACCCGCTTCGTTCAGATTCGCTGCTTCGGCGAAGGGATGAAGAAGGTGTTCGGCAATATCTCCCTTCACGGCGGTTCTGCCAAGGGCGGTATGAGTTCGTTCCAGGCTCTCGCAACCGCAATTGCCGCACAGGTCGGTACCGGGAATATCGTCGGTGCCTGCGGCGCGATCCTCATCGGCGGCCCCGGCGCGATCTTCTGGATGTGGATCATCGCTTTCTTCGGTATGGCTACAATCTATGCCGAAGCCGTTCTCGCTCAGAAAACCCGTAAGGTCTCCGCAGACGGTACCGTTTCCGGCGGCCCGGTGTACTACATCATGCATGCGTTCCCGAATAAGTTCGGGAAATCTCTCGCTACGTTCTTTGCGGTAGCGGCGGTTCTCGCGCTTGGCTTCATGGGCGCAATGGTTCAGACCAACTCCATGGCAGAAGCCTGCAATACCGCATTCGGCATCCCGCAGTGGATTGTCGGTCTCGTTGTAGCGGCAATTTCCGCGTTTATCTTTATCGGCGGCGTCAACCGTATTGCTTCGTTCACTGAAAAAATCGTTCCGGTTATGGCGTGCCTGTACCTCCTCGGCGGTCTGATTCTTCTTATCTGCCGTATCCAGTACATCCCGGAAACCTTCGCTCTGATCTTCAAGTATGCCTTTGTTCCGAATGCGATCATCGGCGGCGGTATCGGCTATGCACTCAAGACTGCAATCAGCCAGGGTGCAAAGCGCGGTCTGTTCTCCAACGAAGCCGGTATGGGTTCCACTCCGCACGCACACGCGCTTGCTAACGTGGAAGACCCGCACGATCAGGGTGTTGTCGCAATGATCGGCGTATTCATCGACACGTTCATCGTCCTCACCATGACTGCTCTCACGGTTATCTCCACGCTGTACGCGGGCAACGGCCCTCTTGCAGACATGGTCAACACCGGTGTGCCGGAAGGCATCGCCAAGACGAATATGTCGCAGATGGCGTTCTCCAGCGTATTCGGCAGCGGTCTCGGCAACGGCTTTATTGCGATCTGCCTGTTCTTCTTCGCTTTCTCGACGGTTATCGGCTGGAACCTGTTCGGCCGCACGAACATGAACTATCTGTTCGGCAAGAAGTCGAATCTGGTCTACTCGATCATCGCGCTGGTATTCGTATTCCTCGGCTCGATTCTGTCGAACGATCTCGTATGGGAACTGACGGATATGTTCAACCAGCTGATGGTTATCCCCAACGCGATTGCGATGTTTGCGCTGACGAAGCTCGTCATCGGCAAGCGGGGGAAGTAAAGTTTTGCTAAAACTTTAAGAAAATTTTATAGGAAGAAAAAAGTACCGGAACGGTACTTTTTTCAATTTTATGTCCCTACGCGGGACGGCGCAAAAGAGGCTCGATTGCGAGCCTCTCTTGACTCTCGGCAACCAGAGGGAGTACCCTCTGGACACCCCGCGTTCGGGGGACTCGCCCTTAAGGGCTCAGACAGACAGCAGTTTGCACTCAGCAGATCGCAGGGAAGAACAGTGATTTTGTTCAACCAAAGGTAGAACTGACAATACAGTTTTCCCTCATGGCTGTTTGTAGTGAACATACGATTTGGACAGATTTGCACAGTACCTTGTCTCTTCCGAAGGGTCTGAATGCGGGCAAACCGCTGTATGTCTGAGGCCTTAAGGCCGAGTCCCATGAACGATTTACAGGGCGGGGAGATTCATAAGAGGGCTTCGCCCCGGAAGTCCTCTTATGCGCCGCCACGCGTAGTGGCATAAAATTGAAAAAAGCACCGGAACGGTGCTTTTTTCTTCCTTCCTCCCCGAAGGGGATTCCGATAATTACTTGATGATTTCGCCGTAGCATTCGCCGAATGCACACGCTGCGTTGGATTCGTCAGTGTCAATGTGCATTGCTGCTGCAAACTTCGGGCTTACGCGGACAACAACGTCACCGAAAACGGTGCTTCTGCCGTCGGAGTCGATCTTTACGGATACGATTTCCTTGTCGGATACGCCGAATTCTTCTGCGTCAGCAGGAGTGAGGTGGATGTGACGCTTTGCTGCGATTACGCCTTCTGCGATTTCTACTTCACCGCAGGGACCTACGAGCTTGCACGCGCCGGAACCGGCAACGTCACCGGATTCACGGACGGGAGCGGTTACACCGAGGGTACGAGCGTCGGTGAGAGAGATTTCAACCTGCGTAGCCGGACGTGCGGGACCGAGGATGATTACGTTCGGGATAGACTTCTTGGGGCCAACTACGGTTACGCGTTCTTCGCACGCGAACTGACCGGGCTGGGACAGATCCTTCTTGTGGGTGAGGGTTGCGCCTTCACCGAACAGAATCTTGATATGTTCTTCGGAAAGATGCACGTGACGTGCGCTGGTTTCAACTAATACCTTTGCCATTGGACTATTCCTCCATTATGTCATCCGCCGGGAAAACCGTCGGATTTTTTAAATTTTTATCGGTTTTATTATATCACGCACGGTCGGAAATGTCAACCAAATTTCCGTTATTCGGCAGATTCCGATGCCTGTACTTCAAGAATATGGTCGATGATTGCGTAAATCCCGTCGTAGGTGGCTTCTGCGGCTTCCTTGACTTCCGGACGGGCATTGGACACTGCACAGCCGTGGAAACGGGTAATCATCGCCATGTCGTTCATGTTGTCGCCGGCGCACCAGACGTTTTCATGGGGAACGCCCATCTGATCCGCATAGCGTGCCACACCGACGCCTTTGTCGATGCCGCGCGGGGGAATGTCGATGCAGGTGCCGTTCTGGAGCGCGTTGACGTATTCGCCGAAATTGGCGTTGATCTCTGCGGTGATCTGAGCTGCCAGCGCGTCGGTTCTGACGGCGGTGTTCATCTGTGTGAAGCGGGTGAATTCGCCGGCGGCGGACATTGGATCGTATTTGTCGTTTCCGTCCGGATAGGCCGCGTGGAATGTCCGGCGTGTCCGGTGGTGGACACAGCTCAGGAAGGCTGCGTAGTCGCCGCTGCCTGCAAGTTCGGTGATCCCGCGGATGCAGGACGGGTCGCCGGTTTCTTCAAAGACGGTGTTTCCGTCTTTGTCGAGGGTCATTGCGCCGTTCATGACGATCACGAAGTCAAATTCAACGTGCTGGTTGATGAGCAGGTCGTACATATCGCTCGCACGTCCGGTTACGATGCCGAACAGGTTGCCTGCCTTGCGGAACCGTGCGATCGCCTCGTGGTCTGCCTGCGCGACGCCGCCCCGGTTGAGGGTACCGTCGTAGTCAGTTGCTAAAATGTGCATGGCTGATATTCTCCTTAGCGTTTCATTCGGATTTCGCCGGTTTTTGCCTGTGCAACAGCGTCGATTTCTGCGGCGGATGCGATCAGTGCATCGCCGTGGATCGAATGCTTGAACGCGTTTGCGGCACTGGCGAACTCGATCAGGTGCGCTTCGTCGAACCCGTGCAGCTCGCCGTAGATAATACCGGCCGACAGCGCATCCCCGCCGCCGACACGGTCGATAATGTGGACGGGATAGGTGCGCGAAACGGTGAATTCGCCGGTTTTCGCGTTCAGCGTTGCCGCGCTGACTTCATTGTCATCTGCGGACAGACTGCGGCGCATGGTCATGACGACGCGGGACAGAGCAAATTCCGCGCAGAGCTTTTCCGCAATGTCGCGCAGACGGTCATTCAGCTCCGTGAATGCCGTGGTGATGCCGAAGAGCTGCTCCGCGTGTTCTTCGTTTGCCACGCAGACATCCGTGTAGGGAAGAAGTTCCCGCAGGACGGAACCGGCTTTTTCGGTCGTCCAGAGAGCTGCGCGGTAATTGAGGTCACAGTAGGTACGGATTTTACGGCTGCGGCAGACCTCGAGAGCGTCGCGGAGGATGCCGGGGAGGTTTTCGCCGACGGCGGGAGTGATGCCGGTGTAGAAAAAGGCGTTACCGTGGCTCGCCGAATCGTCCTGCGGGAGAATGACGTTCCAGTCGTAGTCGTCAATGCCGGACATGGCGAACGCGGAACCTTTGCGGTCGTAGGTCACTGCCGATGCACGCAGGGACGCACCTTTTTCGAGATAATACAATCCCAGACGGTCGCCGCCGCGCAGAATGTGCGAGGTGTCCACGCCCCACTGACGGATGCTGTTCAGGCAGGCATCGCCGACGGCGTTCTGCGGGAGCTTCGTGACATAGGACGTATGTTCCCCGAACGATGCCAGCGCAATGGCAACGTTTTCTTCCGCGCCGCCGTAGACTGCGTCAAACGAATCCGCCTGTGCGATCCGGTACGCACCCGGCGGGGACAGACGGAGCATAATTTCACCGAAAGTAGTAATCATAGGTAATTCCTCAAATTAAAAACAAACAGTCTGCACAAACTTCGTCAAACCATTTGTCTGAAGTTTTTTGAAAGGGGTTTGGGGGAAACTTTTTGCAAAAAGTTTCCCCCAACGTATCCCCTTACTTCTTCATACCGTATCTTACAAATGCGTAGCGGTCAACGTAGCCGCGGCATTCACGGCCGTGCCATTCCTTTTCGTAGGAGAAGGTGCCGGGGCCGACGCCGTACGGTTCGGGATCGTTGCGGTGGTGCGGTCCCATCAGGTTGCGCATGGAGTTGCAGATCGTCACTTCGATGTCGTTTGCTCCTTCGGTCAGCCATGCGGCGAGGTCGAGGGTGCGTTCGAACATCATCGTACCGGCAGGAACGCCGTTGACGGTAACGGATGCCGTTGCAAAGCGGCCGTCGAGCTTGAGGACGGTCGGCTTGCCTTCCGCATAGTTGTAGGTGAACTTCGACGCGATTTCGCCGCCGTAGAACGGGAAGCCGCCGCGGACGATGTCGCGGGTCGGGATGACCTTCGGCTGTGCAACGAGCGTAAACGTGCCGTCGTAGAGAACGGACGAGCGGACGCTGTCGGTGAAGATGCCGTTGGTGCGGAGCGCAAAGTCGCCGATGAGGTAGATGTTTTCGATTTCCACGTCGAAGACAAGGCAGTTTCGGAGAGATTCCGATACGCCGCTGTAGAGGACGTAGTAGACGTAATCGCGCTGGTGGTGGTTGACTTCGATCACGATTTCGTTTACGCCGGGCTTCGTCAGAGCGGCGATGTCTGCCGTTGCGAAGGATTTGTCGAACCAGTAGTTTGCCTTGTCCGGGGTGACTTCGGTGCCATTGACGGTCACACGTTCGTACATCGGCTCAATGGCAACGCGGAGGTTGGCGGGAACATAGTCCACGTCGTAGGTGAATTTGAGCCATACGCGGCCGTCGTAGCGTTCACGGAGGAGGTTGTCCTTGATGCCCATGATCGCCATCGGTTCGTCGTAGGTCACGCCGTCCTTGGAGAGAGCCGCGATGTCGAGGTTCATGAGGTTATCCACAGCCTTTGTGAGAGCGGCGGTGCGCGGTACGGGGATGAAGTCGGTCACAGGCTTCGGATCGGCTGCCGTTTCGGGAACAACGTCGTCGCCGGAAACGAGAACGTAGGACTGTGCGTCTGCGAACGCGAGGGTAACTTCGACGGAATCGCCCTTGTCGGTGAAGCAGAGGGGCTTCGTTTCGAGGGTGTTCATGTCGAGGATCGCCCACTTGCCGGCGGGAAGCTGTACCTTGACGGGATAGAGTGCGTCGGTGGTGATATTGGTGATGTATACAAGACGGTCGCCGCCGATCACGCGGGAGGTCTTGCGGAGCTGCGGAACATTTTTGCCGTCCTTGGTGATGACCACGTCGCGCTTTGCCTTGAGGTCGTCGAGGGTAATGTTGGACTTCAGCCAGTCGATGTCGGCTGCCGCGCCGTCGATGTACGGGGGAACGTCCGCGAACATCCAGACCTTACCGCCGTTTTCAACGTACTTCTTCAGCAGTTCGACGGTGGTGCTGTCGAGAGAGTAGGTGAAGGGAACGATCACGGTGTCGTAGGTGCAGAGACCGACCTTGATCTTGTCGCCGATGACTTCTGCCATGTCTGCCATCATCCATTCGTCGCCGTAGTGGTACGGAATCTGGTTGTAGCCGAGGAGACGGGAGAGTTCAAAGAACTTGCCTTCGATTTCACGGAGAGAATCGGTGTTCTTCTTGTATTTGCAGTATGCGCCGTGGATCGGGTGGATTACGAGGATCGGGGCGTATTCGTCGCCCTGTGCGAGAGCCGCGCCGAGGTTGTTGAAGTAGAGGTCGAACTCACGCATTTTGCCCTGCCACGGGTTGTGTTCGGAGTAGTGGAGCGGATAGTCGCGCTTTCTCTGACCGCGTTCGGAGTACGGATAGAGGTGCTGGCACATGAGGTTGACGCCGCCGGCGTACTGCATTTCCGCGATGCGCTTGAGTTCGGTCGGGGAGACATCCCAGCCGCAGCAGGCGAACATTTCGGACAGTCTCTTCTTTTTGCCGAGCTGCGAGCACGCGCTGCCGAGCTGCTTGGGCGCGATGTCGTCCGCAATGCCGCGTCCGAGGTAGTCGATGCCCGGGATGTGTTCATACTGGTAGAAGGGCATTACGCCGCCGATACACATCATCTGGCCGCCGAGAGAGGATTCTTCGACTGCGTGGCCGGTGATTTCCGCGCCGTTTGCTTCGCACCAGTCGTAAATCTTCTTGATGAAGTTGTTGATGAACAGCTTGTGGATGAGGAGGTAGTAATCGTAACGGAACTTGTCCGCACCGTCGAAGTCGAAGAAGATCGCCGGGAGCTTGTCGAGGATGTCGTAGCCGTAAGCGTTCATGAATTCGCGCGGAAGGGTGTTGGAGTACGGGTTGCCCCAGCGGTAATACTGCGGTTCGTCAGTAAAGAAGCCGGGCATTGCCTTGCCGGAACCGAAATCTTCGGGAGCGACGCGCTTCTTGTATTCTTCGTGGGTTGCTTCGATGAAGAGATCGGTAATCGTGCCGTCGAGGGTGTCAACGTAGCTTTCGTCGTAACGCTTGTAGAGGATGAGGTATTCGTCCTCGCCGATGTCTTCGGTCACGCGGGTGAAGCTGCCGTCGGCGTTCTTCCTGTATACGGCGATGATGTCTTCGTCAATGACCGGGAACTTGTCGGTCTTGTGTTCGACGGCGAGAGCGAAGTTTTTCTTGTCCTTGAGCAGTTCGCCGCCCGCAAAACCGGAAGGCCAGCCGTTTTCGTCGTAGGACCACGCTTCCATGCCGAGCTTGCGCGCTTCGTCCACGCAGGCGTTGATGCAGTCGAACCACTCGTCGGAGAGGTATTCGGTTTCAAGACCGCCGCGTGCGTGCATAAAGAAGCCGTTCATGCCGAGTTCCTTCATGTCGCGGATCTGGCGGCGGAGTTCGGATTCTTCGAGTTTGTCGTTCCAGCTCCAGAACGGGATGCTGCCGTAGGAAGGAGAGAGGGAACGGATGGTTTCGATGGTTTGTTTCATGATTGTTCTCCTGTGGGGTATGTATTTCTGTATTTTTATGCTTTCTTATAGACCGGGATTCCCTTGGTGTTGACGTGGTGCCAGCCGGATTCAACGGGGTCGCCGGTGAAGTAGTCAACCCATTTTTCTGCTGTGGGAAGGTATACGTCGCGTTCGTCGCCCGTACCGGCCGCGATCGGGGCAACGAGCAGGTCGTCGCAGAACAGCCACTGGTCGTCGATTTTATAGGTTTCCGCGTCGTCCGTGTAGTCCATGACGAGGGCGCGTACCGGAGGTTTGCCGGTGGTGTGGTAGTCCTCGAATGCTTTTTTCAGCATCGGGATGAGCGTTTCACGCAGTTTGAGGAGTTCGCGGACTTCGTCTTCACAGCCGTGGCCGACCCACGGAATGCCGTCGTAGTACCACGCATTGATGAGGCACTGGACGGAGAAGACGATCGCCTGTACACGGCGGATGCAGATGTCGCGGTTCGGGGCGTCGCGGAATTCGGGCGTCCAGAGGATGCCGGAGAAGCCGGAATTGGCTACGCCGCGCAGGAAGTCCTTGTGGTCGTACAGGTCGCTGTAGAGGACGAACGGATACGGTGCGGCGAGTGCGCCCATCTGACGGATTTCCGAGAGGGTCGGAGTGTCGCCGAGTGCGTCGAGGATGGTTTTTGCATAGAGGGTGCCGAAAAGGGAGTGATACTGTTCTCCGTCGAGACCGGACGGGAATTCGGCGTGCAGGGGGAAGCTCCAGCTTCCGGTGTTGTCGCTCGAGTCGCATTCGTCGAGCTTGAAGCCGTCTACGCCGAGGTCAACGAGGGCCTTGCGCTGGTAGTCGGAGAAAATTCTGCGTGCTTCGGGCGTTGCAAAGTCCGGGACAACGCCGCCCCAGACGAGGTAATCCCCGGAATACGGCGCGATGTCGTCGTGAATCGGGCTGTCCGGATGGGTGAAGGCGTGTTCCCAGAGGTTGACGTGGAAGCCGCGTTCCTTGAGGTAGCCGATGAATTCTTTCGGATCCGGGTAGCGGTCGCTCCACTTGTAGGTGCAGGAATAGGCGTGGGTCTGCCAGCCGGGTTCGAGACCGATGATGGAGCAGGGAATGTCGTTGTCGCGGAAATAATCGGCGGTTTTCTTGATCTGTTCGGAATTCCAGCCGGTATAGCAGCGGTAGAGGGTGCCGAGCCCCCATTCGGGAACGTCGCATCCGCCGCCGGCGAGCATATTGTACTGCTTTACGATGTCGGTGATGGTGCTGCCTTCGATGACGTACACGTCCACACCTTCGGCGGCGGGAATCAGCACGCTCATGACCGCACCGGATTCCTTGCGGACGGCGTAGAGATCGTCCGTGTTGTCCGCCGCACCGCCTGCCGCGATGTTCTTTGCCGCGGTATTCTTCGGCTTGCCGCAGGTGAATTCGGCGTAGCGGGCGGTATCGAAGTACATACCGTATCCTTTGTTGGTGACGAAGAAGGGAACGGGCGCGTGGGATTCGCCGTTGTTGGTGACGGGGTCGGCGTTCACGTCGAGGCGGAGCTTACGTCCGCGATGGTCGAACTGCTTGAGCTGAAGACCGAAGCCGAAGACATGGCAGTCGTCCTCAATGGGAAACTCCACAAGGAAGCCGCGGGCAGTCTTGCGGCAGGTGAAGTTCGACGCGGGATAGGTCACGTCGGTTTCGATGTAGCGGAAGTTGTCGCAGAACATCGAGGGGACGAACTGTTCAGGGGTACCGAGAGTGAATTTCTTCATGTGGGAAACCTCCAATATATTACAGATATTTGAAGTCGTTTACCTTATTTTCAAGTACAGCGAGATATTTTTCACATTCCTTTTTTGCGTCGGCGAGGTCGAGGTTGCGGTAATTGCCGCATTCCACGGCGGATGCGCCGAAAACTTCGCCTTCGTAGGCGAGGATTTTCCGGAGAACATCCAGCGTTACGGCGAGAACGGTCTCGTCGGGAACATTGCGGGTCAGGAGGTAGAAGCCGGTCTGGCAGCCCATCGGACCGAAGTAGATCACGTCGTCCTTGATTTCGGAATTGCGGACGAACGTGGCGAACAGATGCTCGACGGTGTGCATGGTACGGTTGTCCATGTAGTCGCCGGCGTTGGGCGTACGGGTGCGGAGGTCGTAGGTGGTAATGTCCCCGTCGCGGCGGGAGACGTAGATGCCGGGGGTGAGCTTGTTGTGGTCAACGGTAAAGCTGGCGATTTTCTGCATATTGGTGTACCTCATAGTGGGTTATATGGGTTAATTATAGCAGTATTTTGCGGATTCGTCAAGGAAAATCCATCAAATATAGCATGAGTTCGATGGGAGTTCGATCGCTCCATTCCAAAAATTTTCAGGCGGATAAAACAACAAAGTGGGGGGGGGTAATGTTTACATTTTATACTTGACAGAAAAACCAAATTCTTTTATACTATGTTTATTACTATGTATTAAAAATCGAAAGGATCCATTGTAAATATGAAAAACATCCTCATGAAAATCGCACTGGTGATCGTCCTGCTCATGTGCGCCGCAGCACTCGCGTCCTGCGGAAACAGCGACGACCCGTATGCACCGCCGGCCGGAATGGTCAGCGCAACCGACAATAAGGCGGACTTCTGCCTGTATGTGCCCGATGAATGGCAGATCGACTATACCACCGCTGCGGCAGGCGCGTATTACAGCGCATCCGACCCGTCCAGCGTGTCCGTGCTCGCGTGGGATCTCGACTATACCGATACCACCGTGGAGGAATGGTGGGAAACCAATGTCAACGAAGTCGGTATTGTCTTTGATGAGATCAACGTCGAATCCGAAGAAAATATCACCCTGAGCGACGTGTACGGCAAAAAGTATGTCTATACCGCTTCCCTCGGCGATTTCCAGTATAAGATCATGCAGGCCGCCTGCATCAAGGGTTCCTCCGTCTACCTCTTCACCTATACCGCCGTCCCCGAAAATTATGACCTCCATACCGAAGATGTTGCCGCTATGCTCGAACACTTCATCATCAAGTAAGGGATGCTCCCGCTATGATCCATTATCTCGATAATTCCGCGACCACACAGCCCTGCGATGCCGCTGTCCGCGCACTGTCCGATGCCCTCGAACGCTGGGGAAACCCTTCCTCCGTCCATCATCTCGGGCAGACCGCCGATGCCCTCCTCAAATCCTGCCGCAGTACCGTCGTCAAATCCATCACCCGCCTCTCCCGGTTCCAGAACCCGATGGATAAGCTCCTCTTTACCTCCTGCGGTACCGAATCCAACAACATCGCCATGCTCGGCTGTGCCGCTTCCAAAAAACGTACCCCCAACGCCGACGGAATCCTCGGAACCGTCATCATCTCCGAAGGCGAACATCCTTCCATTGATAACCCCGCAAAACGCCTCGCCGATCAGGGCTATGCCCTCGTCCGCGTTCCCACCAAAGGCGGTGTTCTCGACCTCGGCTTCCTCAAAACCGCCCTCGAAAACGCCAAAGCCAATGCCGCCCCCGTCATTTTCGCCGCCTTCATGCTCGTCAACAACGAAACCGGCGCGATTTACGACGTCAAAGCGGCTTCCTCCCTCGTCAAACGCTATTTTCCCGACGCCGTCGTCCACTGCGATGCCGTGCAGGGTTATATGAAACTCCGCTTTACCCCCGCCACCCTCGGCGCGGATACCCTCTCCGTCAGCGCGCATAAAATCCATGCCCCCCGCGGAGCCGCCGCACTGTATATCTCCGGCGAGGTCATCAAGCGCAAGAACATCGTTCCCGTCATGCCCGGCGGCGGTCAGGAAGACGGCTTCCGCAGCGGTACCGAAAACCTTCTCGGCATCGCGGCATTCGCGGCAGCCGCCGATTACGGTTATACCAACGCAGAAACGCACCGCAAAACGGTCGCCGACCTCCGCGCGTATCTCAACGAACGTCTCGCGGAACTCGCCGAATCCGGGGTCGCGCAGAACAAGCCGGAAAAACAGCTCGACAATATCGCCAGCATCGTCATCCCCGGCGTCCGCAGCGAAACCATGCTCAATCACCTCTCCGCACGCGAAGTCTACGTCTCCGCCGGTTCCGCCTGCTCCGCGCATTCCAAAAAGAAGAGCGATGCCCTGACCGCGTTCGGCGTGGAAGACGACCGCATCGATTCCACCATCCGCGTCAGCCTGTCGTACACCAACACGAAGGACGACATCGACGCCCTCATCGAAGGTCTGCGTACAGGAAGTGCGGATTTACAGAAAAAGTGAAAATGGCTAATGACTAATGGTGAAAGGTGAATGACTATATTTTCCCGTATGTCAGCGGACAGAACCTCAGTTCTCACCAGCCATTCACCATTAGTCCTTAGTTCTTAGCCAAAAGGAGGACTTGCCATGCAGTTTACCATGTATTCCCGCTTTATCCCGACGCTCGCCAAGCTTGGCGCACCGGCCACGGCGGATTATGCCGCAAACCTCGGCTTTTCCTCCGTGGAAGTTCTCGAAGTCACCTCTCCCGGACATCCGTCCGTCATCCCCGACCGCGAAACGGCAAAAACCGTTCGTCAAGCTCTCGCCGAACGCGGACTGACCGTCGCGTGCTATTCCGTCGGAACCTGTGTTTACCGCAGTCCCGATGCGGAAGAATCTCTCAAATATCAGGCGGAAATCGCCGCCGAACTCGGTTCCCCCTTTCTCCACCACACGCTCCTTCCGTGGCTGAAGAGAACCGGCGATCTTCCCTCCTTCGATGAAGCCCTCGAAATCACCGCCGATGTTGCCGCAAGAGTCGCAAAGTACGCCGCTCCGCTCGGCATCACCTGCCTGTACGAGGATCAGGGACTGTACGCCAACGGCGTAACCGGTTTCGGTACGTTCTACCGCGAAATCAAAAACCGCGCGGCAAACGTCGGTGTCTGCGGCGATGTGGGCAACGTCCTTTTTGTTGACGAAAGCCCCGTCCCCTTCTTCCGTGAATTTATTGGGGAAATCCGCCACGTCCACATCAAGGATTACCTCTATAAAACCAATATCTCCGCATCTCCCGGTATGTACTGGCTCGAAACCGGGAACGGCAGCTGGGTGCGCGACACCATGATCGGTCACGGCGATCTCGATATCGCCGGATGTATGGACATCCTCAAAAAAGCCGGATATGACGGCGCACTGGCGTTCGAAAACGAACATCCGGAGCCCTACGAAGCCGGCGTGGTGCAGGGCATGGATTATCTGAAACGATTTATATAACCACCAAAAGGAACATTCACCATGAAATACACCCACTACCTCTGGGACTTTGACGGCACCCTGTTCGATTCCTATCCGCACGTCCTCGCTTCCCTTGAAAAAGTCCTCGCGGAAGAAGGAATCTCCTGCGATCATACCGAACTCTGGCGGCGGCTCCTCGTCAATTACGGCGAAGGCCGCAAATATGCCGGTCTTTCCCCCGAAGCCTACAAACGCTTCGTCGATTACCAGTACATCATGGACGAAAACGAAATCGAGCCGAAGGTCGTCCCCTTCGAAGGAATGCGCGATCTTCTGGAAGCCATCGTGAAAAACGGCGGCAAAAATTATCTCTATACCCACCGCAACAACACCGGCATCACCTTCCTCGACCGTTTCGGCATGACCGAATTCTTCGCGGATTTCGTCACCTCCGAAGAACACTTCCCCGCAAAACCCGCCCCCGACGCCGTTCTCGCCATCATCGAACGCAATCACCTTGATCCGAAGGATTGCGTCATGGTCGGCGACCGCCTCATCGACGGGATGTCCGGCATCAACGCAGGAATCGCCGGAGTCCTCATCACCGCCGCGACGGACAATACCAAAACGCCGGACAACGACTACGATGCCGTCGCGCTGGAAACTTCCCTCAACCCCGCCGTCGCTCATGTCACCCGCGAAACCATGACCCATGTCGTGCGCGATCTCGCGGAATTCCGCACCGAAATGGGCATTCCGGACTGACATTGGGCAATCTGCCCTTGTATATCCGCAAAGATATCTGAAAAATTGGTAAGCAAATCCGCAAAACAGGGTTGAATTTCCGCCCGTTTTGTGATATACTATGGATAAAGAAATTATAAGTAATGGAGAGTGGGCAAGCAAAACGGTCCACTCTCTTGATTTATACGAGGTACTATGAAACAGAAAAAGAACGTCGCGGATACCGTCCGTGACATCGCAGAACCTCTTGCGGAATCCTTCGGCTATGTCCTCTGGGATGTCGAATATGTCCGCGAAGGTGCGGATATGATCCTCCGCATTACCATCGACTCCGACAAGGAAGGCGGCATCGACATCAACGACTGCGAAAAAATGCACCGTGCGATCGACCCCCTCCTCGACGAAGCGGACCCCATCGAAGGCGCGTATATGCTTGCCGTTTCTTCCCCCGGCGTGGAACGCGTTCTGACCCGTCCGGAACATTTTGAATGGATGGCAGGCGAAGACGTCATGCTGAAATTCTTCGCAGCGTCCGAAGAAACCGGCGGAACCAAATCCCTCCGCGCAACCCTCGAAGGTCTGGACGGCGACGACATCGTTGTTACCGTCAACGGCGAAGAAAAACGCTTCGCAAAGAAGATCGTCGCAAAATGCGAAACCGTCTTCGACTGGTAAGAAAATGACTAAGGGCTAATGACTAATGGTGAATGACTAACAGCCATTGCCCAACATCCCACTGTGCCGAGGCAACGAGGTCGCAAACGATTTTCTCGTGACCTGTATCAACCATATTTGATGCACCCGATCTGCACAGACTAAATTCTCCCATTCCCCCGACGAAAAGTTTTTGAAGGGGTTTGGACGAGATTCGCTGCGCGAACTCGAAAACTTTTCCAAAAAGTTTCCCTAAGAAAACACCCCACTATAAAAAAATCATTGAAAGGCTTGGACATATCATGAATTCAGAGCTTTTTGAAGCACTTGAGCTGCTTGAAAAGACCAAGGGCATCCCGGTTGACTATATGCTCGAGAAGGTCGAAGCTGCGCTGGTATCCGCATTCAAGAAGGAATACAACAGCGCGTCCGTCAGAGTTGAGATCAACAAGGAAAAGAAGGATTTCCGCGTTTACCGCCGCCGCACCGTGGTGGAAACCGTAACCGACCCCAAGGCGGAAATCGCTTACGAAGACGCACAGGCAATCAGCCGCCGCTACGAGCTCGGTACCGTCGTTGAAGACGAAATCAAGACCAAGAACTTCGGCAGAATCTCTGCGGGTGCCGCGAAGAACGTCATCCGTCAGGGCATCCGCGAAGCTGAAAAGAGCAACATTGCGAAGGAATACGACAAGAAGCGCGAAGAAGTTATCACCGCTCTCGTCGTCAAGCGCGACGAAATCACCGGCGACGTAGACGTCGATACCGGCACCAGCATCGTCGTTCTCCCCAAGAGCGAACAGATCCCCGGCGAAAACCTCTACGTCGGCGACCGTATCCGCGTCTTCATCACCGAAGTCAATCACGACCACAGCATGGAAGCGGACAGCAAGCCCGCCGCTTCCCTCTCCCGCGTTCATCCCATGATGATTAAGCGGATGTTCGAAGTCGATATCCCCGAAATCACCACCGGCACCGTCCTCGTCAAGAGCGTTGCCCGTGAAGCCGGTTCCCGTACCAAGATCGCCGTCTTCTCCCGCGACCCCGAAGTGGATGCCGTCGGTGCCTGCATCGGTAACCGCGGTATGCGTATCGGCTCCATCGTCGAAGAACTCCGCGGCGAAAAGATTGACGTCATCCAGTACTCCGAAAAGCCCGAAGAATTCATCGCCGCTGCCCTCTCCCCCGCCGAAGCCCTCTCCGTGGAATTCGACGGCGAACGCAGTGCTACCGTCCAGGTCTCCGGCGACCAGATCTCCCTCGCTATCGGCAAGGAAGGCCAGAACGTCCGCCTCGCCGCCAAGCTTACGGGCTGCAAAATCGACATCAAAGGCGTTAAGCCGAACTGAGGAAATAAAGTTCCTCGGGGAAACCTTTTTTAGAAAAAAGGTTTCCCCGAACCCCTTCCAAAAAACTTCATACTGAACAGGACAGACAAAGTGCAGTGCAGATTTGGAATACCAAACCGCGCTGTAAGTTGACAAAAATTATGTGAACAAACAATCTGCACTCACGAAGTCATCCTTTTCCCCGGAAACATCCCCCTATAGAACCAAAGGAGCGTGACAGAATGGCTGAGACGAAGCCGAAGCAGCAAATGAAAAAGAAGATTCCGGAACGGCGGTGCGTCGGGTGTCAGGGTACGTTCCCGAAGAAGGAACTTCTGCGCGTCGTGCGTTCGCCCGAAGGAGAAATTTCCATCGACTTCACCGGCAAGAAATCCGGACGCGGCGCATATATCTGCCAGAACGAAGCCTGCTTCAAGAAGGCAAGAAAATCCGGAATCCTTCATCGCACACTGGAGTGCGAAATCTCGGAGGAAATTTACGCGGAACTCGAAAAAGAAGTCCGCGTATCCGAGGAAAAAAACAGCTGATTGGAGACGGAATGACGGATCGGAAACTTGAGAATTACATCGGTCTGTGCCGGGCGGCCGGCGGGATCACCACCGGGTTCGATCTCGTGCTGGGCGAGGTGCGGCGGAAAAAAGCCGTGTTCGTCCTCATCGCCGACGACGCCTCCGACCGGACCGCAAAACAGATCAGCGACAAATGCGAATTTTATGAAGTCCCCTATTTTCCCGCCGGTATGACCGCCGACGAACTCGCGCACCTTATCGGCAAACGATCCGCGTGTGCGGCGGCTGCCTTCACCGGCCGGGGACCGTGTCGTCCGCTTCTCTCCCTTTTTGAGGAACGTGCGCGCGAATCCATGAACGAAAACGAGAATCAGAAGAAAAACGAGAATGCCGCGATGACAGAAAGGATGATAGTGGATGGCAGCAAAACAGACAACAGCATATAAGGTGAACCAGCTCGCAAAAGACCTCGGCGTCAAGGCGAAAGACCTCTGCGGCGAACTTGGCGAACTCGGCATCACCGTAAAAAGCAACTCCGCCTCCCTCGCTCCCGAGGAGGTTAATCTGCTTTTTGAACAGCTCACGGCAAAGGCACAGATCAAGGACATAGACGGCTATATCAGCGGAAAAACGTCCATCACAATGCCCGAATCCCCCGCCGAACGCGAAAAACGCGAAGCAGAGGTCAAGGCGGCGGAAGAAGCCGCACGCGCCAAGGCAGAAGCCGAAGCCCGTGCAAAAGCCGAAGCGGAGGAAGCGGCACGCCGTGCGGAAGAAGCACGCAAAGCAGCCGAAGCCGAAGCTGCAAGAAAAGCAGAAGAAGCGCGCCGTGCCGAAGAAGCACGCAAGGCAGAAGAAGCAAGAAAAGCTGCCGAAGCGGAGGCAGCAAGAAAGGCCGAAGAAGCCCGCCTCGCCGAAGAAGCGCGGAAAGCGGAAGAAGCGCGCAAGGCTGAGGAAGCGAGAAAAGCGGAAGAGGCCCGCCTCGCCGAAGAAGCAAGACGTGCGGAAGAGGCACGCAGGGCAGCCGAAGCCGAAGAGGCCGCAAGAAAAGCAAAAGAAGCCGAAGAAGCACGCAAGGCAGAGGAAGCACGCAAAGCAGCCGAAGCCGAAGCGGAAAACAATACAAATCAGCAGGAAAGAATGCAGGGTCAGCGTATGCAGGATGGACAGCAGCAGGGTAAGCCGCAGACCAACGGCGGCATGAATAACAATTCCGGCGCAAACAACGCCGGCCAGAATCGTCAGCAGAACCGTGACGGAAACCGTCCCCAGAACAACGGCGAACGTACCGATCGTCCCGAACGCCGCGATTTCAATCGTGACAACAACCGCGACGGAAACCGTCCCCAGAATAACAGCAACGGCGAACGCCGTGACTTCAACCGTGACGGCAATCGTCCCCAGAACAACAACGGCGAACGTACCGATCGCCGCGACTTCAACCGCGACGGCAATCGTCCCCAGAACAACAATGGTGAACGCTCCGACCGCCGTGACTTCAACCGCGACGGAAACCGTCCCCAGTACAACAATAACAACGGCGACCGCCGCGACTTCAATCGTGACAACAACCGCGACGGTCAGAGACCGCAGCAGAGCGCACCGGCCGCACAGCCGAAGCAGCCCGCACAGCCGCAGGAACAGGGCGCAGCAAAGAAGCGCACCGGTACCACCCGCGTTGTCGATACGCGCGGCACATCGGTGGACCTCTCCAAGTACGACGAACGCCTCGACAACTTCGCTTCCGACATCGACGACAGCCAGTCCAACAAGCAGAAGCTGAAGAAGCAGAACCAGAAGGGCGAAAACCGCGGTACCGGCAAGAAGTCCGACAAGGAACGCCAGGCGATGGAAAAGCTCCACCGCGCAAATCAGGAAAAGGCAAAGAAGGCTCCCCTCAAGATCACCCTTCCCGACGAAATCACCGTCAGCGAACTCGCTCAGAGACTGAAGGTCAAGGAAGCGGAATGTGTCAAGCGTCTCATGCTCATGGGCATGATGGTCACTGTCAACCAGGTCATCGACTTTGATACCGCATACCTCGTTGCCGACGAACTCGGCGCACAGGTCACCCGCGAAGTCAAGGTCACGATCGAAGAAAAGCTCTTCACCGAAGCAGAATCCACCGAAGAAGAACTTGTTACCCGCGCTCCCGTCGTCTGCGTCATGGGTCACGTTGACCACGGTAAGACCTCCATCCTCGACGCAATCCGCCACGCACAGGTAGCGGACGGGGAAGCCGGCGGTATCACGCAGCACATCGGTGCGTACCGCGTCAACCTCGGCGAACAGGGCATCACCTTCCTCGACACCCCCGGTCACGAAGCGTTCACCGCCATGCGTGCCCGCGGTGCTCAGTGTACCGACATCGCCATCCTCGTTGTAGCGGGTGACGACGGCATCATGCCGCAGACCGTTGAATCCATCAACCACGCGAAGGCAGCGGGCGTTGACATCATCGTTGCGATCAACAAGATGGATAAGCCGACCGCCAACGCCGAAGCGGTTATGACCGAACTCACCAAGTACGAACTCGTTCCCGAAGAATGGGGCGGCGACGTCATCTGCGTACCGGTTTCCGCGCACACCAAGATGGGTATCGACGACCTTCTCGAAAACATCCTTCTCATCGCAGAAGTCAAGGAATACAAGGCAAATCCGGCAAAGCGTGCGCGCGGCGTCGTTATTGAAGCAAAGCTCGACAAGGGACGCGGTCCCGTTGCCACCGTTCTCGTTCAGGACGGTACGCTCCACGCAGGCGACATCGTGATCGCAGGCACCGCCGTCGGCCGTGTCCGCGCAATGACCAACGACCGCGGTCAGCAGCTGAATGAAGCAGGCCCGTCCGTACCGGTGGAAATCATCGGTCTCGCGGAAGTTCCGGTTGCCGGTGACGAATTCAACGCGGTTGAAGACGAACGCATGGCGCGCGAACTCGCCGACCAGAGACGTGAAAAGGCGAAGGAAGAAATGTTCAAGGCAAACGCCAAGGTAAGCCTCGACGACCTCTTCGCGCAGATTTCCGAAGGTGTCAAGGAACTGAATATCATCGTCAAAGCGGACGTCGGCGGTTCCGCAGAAGCCGTCAAGCAGTCCCTCGAAAAGATTTCGACCGACGAAGTCAAGGTCAAGGTTATCCACGCAGCGGTCGGCGGCATCACCGAGTCCGACGTAATGTTTGCGGCAGCGTCCAACGCCATCATCGTCGGCTTCAACGTCCGTCCCGACAAGGGCGCGATCGACTCCTCCGAACGTCAGGGCGTTGACATCCGCACCTACCGCATCATCTACGAATGCATCGAAGAAATCACCGCGGCTATGAAGGGTATGCTGGCACCGACCTACAAGGAAGTTCTCCAGGGTCACATCGAAGTGCGCCAGACCATCCGCGTTCCGAACGTCGGCATCATCGCCGGTTCGTACGTTCAGGACGGCAAGGTCACCCGCCAGTCCCAGCTCCGCATCGTCCGCGACGGTATCGTCATCATGGAAGACAAGATCAGCTCTCTCCGCCGCTTCAAGGACGACGTCCGCGAAGTCGCATCCGGCTACGAATGCGGTATCGGTCTGGAAAAGTGCATGGACATCCAGGTCGGCGACATCCTCGAAGCCTTCATCATGGAAGAAGTTGCCAAGTAATTATCAAATAGAGTTTTGTGGGGAAAACCTTTTTAAGGAAAAGGTTTTCCCCACACCTCTTTCCAAAACCTTTTGAACAAGAAAAAACAAGATCGCTATTTCGGTGCATTGACAAAATAGCGATCTTGTGATATACTGTAACTGTAAAGAATGTTTTCAGGAGGAATGAAATCCAATGACTACCGTCACCGCAACCGAACTCCAGAATAATTTCGGGAAATTCTTAAAAATGGTTCAGGAAGGGCAGGAAATCGTAATTCTGAAAAACGGTTCCGAAGTTGCCCGTTTGATTTCAAAAAAACAAACCGTTTCCTTCCTTTCAGACAGTCTTGTAGGCGTTCTTTCTTCCGATATCGATGAAAAGAAAGCTCGTGCAGAAAGGCTGGCGCGTCATGAATATTCTGATTGATACAAACGTTATTCTGGATGTTCTTTGTAATCGTGCGGACTTTGTTGAAGATTCTCTGAAAGTGTTCCGTCTCTGTGAAGCCGAACAGATCACCGGATACATTTCTGCACTGTCTATTCCAAATATCGTCTACATCATGCGGAAAGAACTCGATAACGCCCGTATCAAAGAAATTCTGACCACGCTTACCGCCATTTTCCATGTCGTGGAACTTCGGGAATCCGATTTGCTCCGGGCAGCAGAACTCGAGTTTTCTGATTATGAAGACGCGCTGCAAGCCGTCTGTGCATCGAGAGCAAAGGCAAGTTATATCGTAACCCGAAATATCAAAGATTTCCGGAACAGCCCCGTTCCGGCGATCAAACCATCCGAACTGTTTGATCGAATCTGAACTAACGTCCGTGCAGACCGATTGTGATCTGCACGGACGTTTTGTGTTACGGACATTCCCTGTATTCATCCAGTCCGAATTCCTTATAGGTTTTGCGGTACTGCGCCATGATATCGTCGTACTGCGCTTCAAAATCGTCGTCCCATGCGTGGGAGATGATGTCATACGCCCGGTCGATTGCCTTCCCGCATTCGTCTGTGCGGCCGAGTTTCAGCAGGCATCCCGCCATTTCGAGATACATACACATGTGATTCGTCTGCGACCCGCCGATCGGGTACGCATCATAGCAGATTTTGTCTCCCTTCAGGAACCGTTCGACCACATCCGCCGCTTCCCGGAAGGATTTCAGCGCGTTTTCGTAATCGCCGGTTTCCCAGTAGCCCAATCCTTCCAGATCACACGCAATGAACAGCTCCTGCCATTCGATGATCCTCCAGTCCTTCACCTCCGCCAGACGGTCTTCGCCGCGCAGCAGATACGCCGTACATCGCATTTTGTCGTTGAGCTGGGACGGGTACATATACGGCAGACTGTCCACGACCGCCTTCGCCTCCGCATACCGATCCTGCATCTTATAGATCGACGCGAGCGAATTTTTTGCACTGCACACGGCAAACAGGTCGGCGGATTCTGCGATCAGCCGTCCGGCAATGGCGACCGCGCGTTCTGCCAGTTCCATCCGTCCGAACGACCTCATGTGGCATTCGTACAGAGACAGCAGTTCTGCCTTGATTTTATCGGAATCGGGATAATCCTCCAGCCCTTTCTGATAGATTTCCTCGGCTTTTTCGAGGTTTCCCCAGAAATACCGTCCGGCTTCCTCCATGATTTCGTCGATTCTCTGCTGTTTTTTCGTGATATCGAAATCGAACAGCGCGTCAAGACTCACATCAAAAAAGTTCGCAAGAACGGGAATGAGCGTCATGTCCGGGTACGACGCTTCGATTTCCCATTTGGACACGGCCTGCGGGGACAGCCCGAGTGCGTTTGCAAGCTGTTCCTGCGTCAGTCCCTTTTTCTTCCGCAGTTCGCGGATTCTGTTTCCGAGATTCATTGTTGTTCTCCTTGATTGAAAGTAAGTTCAAAACGTTTTGACTGACTTTATTTTATCACAAATCCGCCGAAAATCAACAACGCGGTTTTTGAGTAAATTCTACTGGTAGTTGCGTCAGTTGATTTTTGTGTACGGAATATGCAAAATGCGGAACTTGACACGTCCCCCCTTGCACTTCCCCTGTATCCATGTTATAATGTAGAAAAGAATCAGAAACAGAGGAAGGAGAACCCAGCAATGCTGAAGACGAAAATTGTATGTACCCTCGGCCCTGCGTCGAACTCGAGCGAGATGATCGAGAAGATGGTGCGGGCGGGGATGAACGTGGCGAGACTGAATTTCTCGCATGGGACGCACGAGGAACACGCGGAGGTCATTGATAGGATCAAGGAGGTGCGGGATCGACTGGGGGTGCCGCTGGCCATTCTGCTTGATACCAAGGGACCGGAGATTCGGCTCGGGTGCTTCTGCGGGGGTGCCGCGATGCTTGAGACGGGGGCGACGTTTACGCTTACGACGGTCGAGCCGGACGTACCCGGGGACAGTTCGCGCTGCTTTATTACCTATAAGGATCTGCCGAGACAGGTCGAACCGGGGTACGCGATCCTTCTGAACGACGGGATCATTGAACTCAACGTCCGCGAGGTCACGGAGACGGAGATCGTGTGCGAGGTTATCGCCGGCGGGGAAATCAAGAACGGCAAGGGCGTCAATGTTCCCAATGTCCCCCTCGATATGCCGCACCTTTCCGACAAGGACAAGAGCGACCTGCTGTTCGGCATTGAGCAGGATGTCGATTTTGTCGCCGCTTCGTTCGTGCGCCGCGCTGAGGATGTGATCGGAATACGGAAATTCCTCGACTACAACGGCGGACACAGCATCCGCATTATTTCCAAGATTGAAAACCACGAGGGGATCGAAAACTTTGACGAAATCCTCAAGTATTCCGACGGTATCATGGTTGCGCGCGGTGATATGGGCGTTGAGGTGGACTTCGAACGCCTTCCCGGGCTTCAGAAACGCTTTATCAAGAAGTGCTATCAGGCCGGGAAGATGGTCATCACCGCAACCCAGATGCTCGAATCCATGATTGAGAATCCCACGCCGACCCGTGCGGAAATCTCCGACGTTGCCAATGCCGTGTTCGACGGAACCAGTGCCATTATGCTGTCCGGGGAAACCGCGGTCGGACGTTATCCGCTCCGCGCTGTCCGGGCGATGGCGAAAATTGCCGAGCAGGCCGAAAAGGACGCGTTCGCCATGGACGCCTACGGTCTGATGAATTACGAAATTGACTATACCGATATCACCAACGCACTCTGCGATGCCGCCTGCACGACCGCGAATGATATCAAGGCAAAGGCGATCATTACGCTGACCACGTCCGGGAAGAGCGCGCGCCGGATGTCCAAATTCCGTCCCGTTCAGCCTATTGTTGCCGCAACGCCGCGTATTAAAACGATGCACCAGCTCGCGCTTTCCTGGGGCGTTTATCCCGTTCTTGCCCGTGTGCAGGATTCGCTGGACAAGCTCTTCCTCCATGCGATCGACTGCGCGAAGCAGGACGACATTGTCTCTGCGGGGGATACGGTTGTCATTGCTGCCGGGACACCCGTTCTTACACCCGGGAATACGAACATCCTGAAGGTGGAAGTAGTTCGCGGGAACGATTGACACGGGAAGGTTCATATCGGTAAACAATTGTAACCAAGCTGTAAATAATTAAGAAAATACAAAATTCAATATTTGCGGAAACAGCCGTTTTTTGAGGTTTTTACCTTGAAAAACGGCTGTTTTTTGCATTTTACCCCCCGTTTTTAATTGTGAACGAAAGTGGGAAAAAAGTGGGAAAAAGATGGGACGACAAATCGGTTCTTTTGTGGTATACTATTGGCACAACGAAAGTTCGTTCGTGTAAATCCGAGGGCAAGCGGGTGTGAAGCGGACGGCGGAAAGGAGGAATCCTATGGAAAATGAAAAGGAATCTGCGGGAAGTCCGACGGAGCAGAAACAGCGCGATGTGGTCTGCGCGATGGCACGCGGCGAATCGCTGGAAAGTGCGCTGGCGGCGTGTCAGGTGGCGGAAGAAGAGTTCATCGACTGGGTATGCGGCGGAAAGTTTCCGATGTATGCGGCGTCACTGGCACGCGGGTTTGCGGAGACGAAGGCGGCTTATGTCTGGAGCGAGCTGATGAAGCTGGCGAAGGAAGGGAATGTTTCGGCGATGCGGCTGTATCTGGACGTCCTGTACCGGAAAAACGGCGGCAGACCGGAGAATCTGTCCGGCGGAACCGGTGCGGATCAGGAACTTGCGGGATTACGCGAGAGCATTTTCAACGACGAGAAAGGAGGTGAGTGACGTGACGGTGCAGGGGAACGGGTACATCTTCGGCGGGCGGCACTGCGATTATATGCGGCGTGCCTATCGTTCGACGGTGAACGTTGCGGAAGGGGCGGTGCGTGCCGGAAAGACGGTGGACAATGTCTTCGTGTTCGCCGCGCTTCTGGAGGATTCGCCCGACCGGTTTCATCTGGCGACCGGATCGACGCTCGGGAACGCGAAGCTCAATCTCGGCGACTGCAACGGTCTCGGGCTGGAGCATATCTTCCGCGGACGGTCGAAATGGATCCGTTACCGTGACAATGAAGCACTTCGCGTGCAGACAAAGCGCGGGGAAAGGATCATCATTTTCGCGGGCGGGAAGAATTCCGATTCGTACAAAAAGATCCGCGGGAATTCCTACGGAATGTGGATTGCCACGGAGATCAACCTGCACGACGACGGCATTATCCGGGAGGCGTTCAACCGTCAGCTTGCCGCGCGGGACCGGCGGGTGTTCTGGGACCTCAACCCCGGACCGCCGAACGCGCCGATTTACCGGGATTATCTCGATAAATACGCGGCGATGCGGGACAGCGGCGAGGTTCGTGAGGATTTCTACAACTACGCGCACTTCACGATATTCGACAATCCGGTGATTACCAAAGACCGGCTGGACGATATCGTGGCGCAGTACGACAAAACGTCGGTGTGGTACCGGAGAGACATCCTCGGACAGCGGTGTGCCGCCGAGGGGCTGATTTACCGGAAATTCGCGGACAATCCGTCCGAATTCACGGTGGATTCCGTGAATCCGCAGGATATACGGTTCGTGAACATCGGGATTGACTTCGGCGGAAACCGGTCGAAAACCACGTTTGCGGCAAGCGCGTTTCTGGACGGCGGCAGGATCACGGTTCTGCGTGACCATGCCGTGGACGGCGGAAAAGGCGAAATCGACGCGGAACGGATCAACCGCGAGTGCCTGCGGTTTCTGGACGGCCTGCGGCGCGATTATCCGGGGGTGTATATCAAGTACATCTTTGCGGACAACGAAGCGCAGTATCTCATCAACGGCCTGCGGCGGTAACGTTTACCTACGACGGTGAGTCTGCTGCGGTTTCGGAACCGGTGTTTGCCAAACCGCTGAATGCGCTGTTCAGTTTCCGGGAGGGCGTGCAGTCGCTGACCATTTCCTCTGCGGCGGGGATTTCCTATGAAGGACGTTCCGCACAGACTCATACGATCACATGGAAGGGCGACGGCAGTGTTTCCGTACCGGTGATTTCGCTTCTGCCGTATCCGGGATTTCTGAAAGGGCAGAACTCCCGTGTTTCGTGGACAGTGGACGGGATTCCGGAAGGATATACCGCCTATACGGTGGGAGTCTGGCTGTATCATACGACGAACGCGGACATGGAACCGGTCTATACCAGAAGCTGTCTGCTGACACCGGACGGGCGTACAGAACAGATGTCTTTCTCGCACCCCGTGGAGGGCGCGGACGATGGTCACGGAATTTATTACCGGATTGCGGTCGCGCTGTATGAAACCGGCGAAGAAGCGTCCGGAAATTATGCGGCGTATGCGGAGATCGAGACTCCCGCGTTTGTCTGTTCCGGCAGTCTGATCTATACGCTGTCCCCATATCATATCCAATGCGGGATCATTCTGAAAAACCGGCCGTTCACGCTGCAGTGGAAGTTTCCGACACAGGCGACAGAGGTTCGCGGGGTCAGGATTACCTATGCGGTCAACGGTCAGAGAACCTGGTACAGTCTTGCGGTCATCGAGAAACCGATCACATCGTATACCTATACGGTTACACAGGACTGGGACAGCATTGCATTCTGCATACAGACCTACTCCACCCGAAGCAAATACGAACGCTCCAATCCGGTGTACAGCGAGTGGTATACAATCGACGCGGCCAATGTCTGTGTCGGACGGAACGGGAAAGCGGTTCCGGCGAAAATGATTCAGATCGGGCAGAAGAGCGGCAGTGCGGTTCTGCACATCGGGTAATTTCCGAAAACGGGAAATCAATACAACCACGGTACTGAACGGGCAGTCCGCAGCATATACTGAAACTGAGAGAGAAAGAACGGCAGAAGCACCGGACGGCATTCGAGGGAATACCGGTTCCGGTGCTTCTGTTATAGGAGGATAAATTTATGCGGTTTTCTTTTTTGCGGAATTCCTCGCTTTCCGGATCAGCTGGAGACCGACGCAGAGTACCATCAGGACGATACCGATGATGTCGGTTTCGATGCTCGGGATAACGAGCAGAAGTCCTGCCGCGACGAAGATCACACGTTCCCAGATTTTTGCGGGAAGCAGCAGATAACCTTCCAGACCGGCGGAGATGCCGACCATACCGATGACGGACGTGATGACAATACGGACAACTTCCAGAGCTTCCGTGTCAATCCAGAGAATTTCCGGGCTGAGCGCAAAGACATACGGAATGATAAACGCCGCAATGGCGAGTTTGGTCGCCTGAACACCGGTTTTGAACGGGTTCGAGTGGGCGATTGCGGAACCGGCGAAGGCTGCAAGGGCAACCGGCGGGGTGATATCCGCAACGATCCCGAAGAAGAAGACGAACATGTGTGCCGCGAGAAGCGGAATGCCCATTTCGACAACGATCGGGGCGGTGATGGTCGCCATGAGGATGTAGTTTGCCGTGGTCGGAACGCCCATACCGCAGATGATGCACGCGATCATGGTCAGGAAGAGGGCAAGGAACACGTTCTGACGTGCGATCGGAACGATGACGTTGAACAGGGTCGTTGCCAGACCGGTGTAGCTGATAACGCCGATGACGATCCCTGCCATACCGCAGGCAACCGTTACACCGATGGCGTTTCTTGCGCCGGTTTCGATGGTTTCCACGAGCTTGACGGGAGTGAAGCGGGTTTCCTTATCGAAGAAGCTGACCACGATGGACACGAGAATCGCAATGGACGCGGAGAGGGACGCGGTTTTCCCGGACGACATCAGACCGACGAGGGTGATGATCGGGAGAAGGAGGTATCCCTTGCGGAGCATCAGCTTGAAGAAATTCGGGATGCTGTCCTTCGGAAGACCCTTCAGACCGATGCGCTTTGCTTCAAAGTGAACCATCAGGAAGATACCGGCGAAGTAGAGGACTGCCGGAAGAATCGCCGCCGTTGCGATCTGCGGGTAGGTGTAGCCGGTCATTTCGGCCATGAGGAACGCCGCCGCACCCATGATGGGAGGCATGATCTGACCGCCCGTGGAGGCTGCCGCTTCAACGGCTGCCGCAAACTCGGGACGGTAGCCGGCTTTCTTCATAACGGGGATGGTCACGGAGCCGGAACCGACGGTATTGGCAACGGACGAACCGGAGTACATCCCTTCGAGGGCACTGGAGATAACGGCAACCTTCGCCGGACCGCCTGCGGAGAAACCCGCGATGGAGTTGGCGAGGTCGATAAAGAAGGTACCGATGCCGGATTTTTCAAGGAATGCGCCGAACAGGATGAACAGGACGATGAATCCGACACAGACGCTGATCGGCGAACCCATAATGGAAACGTTGGAGTAGAAGAGCTGGTACACGATCGTGCGGACGGTTTTGAGGAAGTCAAAGCCGCGCTCGAACATACAGTGATAGAAAATGTAGGCGATGAAGCATCCCGCAACGACCATGATCGGAACACCGGTCACGCGGCGGCACAGTTCAAACAGAGCGATGATGCCGACGAGGGCGATAATCATGTCAAGATTGGTGATCTTGGTCGCCTTTTCGATGAACGCATTGACGTTCAGAGCGAAATACAAGTAAGGAAGGAACGCGATCACGGCAGCAGCGGCATCCTGCCAGTGGATGTGGACGAGGTGAACGTCGTGCTTTTTGCTCGGGGGATAGAGGAGGTATCCGGCGAGCATGATGATGCCGAGGAAGAGGCTCTTGCGCGCACGTTCCTCGATATAGCCGTAGATGCAGTAGAAAATGAAGCCGATGAGGGCAACGAGAATGCCGCGGAGAATCCACTTGGAGACGGTGCCGCTGTAGCTGCGGACGTTCGACTCTTTGTCGAGGTCGGCAAGCAGGGCATCCGCGTCGAAGGAATCGTCTTCGGCGAGGAGATCCGTCATGGAGTGGATTTCGGGATCGTTGGGGGTGTTGGTTTTCTTGGACATAGAGGACTCCTGTGAAAGGGCTAATAGCTAAGAGTGAATGACTAATAACCGGTAAAAACTTTTTGTCTGTCTGCCTGACGTGAAATTCAGAGATAGTTATTCACTCTTAGTTATTAGTTCTTAGTCAATTGTGATTTCGATTTTTGCGTTCCTGCCGCAGAGTTCGCGGAGGTTGATCCGTTCACCGTGAATGGTGAGATAGTGGTCATGGACGGTTCCGACGATGTAGTTCAGGCTGTCGTAGGTGTAGGTGATCCCCGTGACGACAATCGCGCCGTCGTCCGCGTAGGAGAATTTCCACGTCGGCTGATCGGCTTCCGTCGGCATTCCCGCACCGAAGGTGTAGTATCGCGCTTCGGCAACGCGGATGATACCGTCCGATGCTTCAAACACGTCGATGACGGGGGATTTGTTCACCGAATGGAGAAATTCCACTTCAAACCGTGTTCCGTCCGGACAGTCGTACCGGGCGTAGATTTTACCGGTTTCCGCATTCCGGATCACGAGCGTGCCGCTGGTTTTCAGGGAAACGGTCAGGATCACAGCCGCTGCAAGAACAAACAGAGCCGCAGTGACAATCGCTGCGGCCGCTGCTTTTTTGTTCGTTAAGAAGGTTCGTGTTTTCAAGCCTTAGTTCAGCTTACCGATTTCCTTGAAGTACTTTTCAGCACCTGCATGGAACGGAATGGAAACGCCCTGAACGCCATTGTCTGCGGAGAGTTCTTCACCCTTCGCGTGGGTAGCCTTGATTGCGTCGATGTTTTCAAAAATACCCTTGGTTACCTTGTATACAGCGTCTTCGGAGAGATCGTCTGCTGCGATGAGGGTTGCCTTGACTGCAACGGTGGTTGCATCTTCGGGCTGCTTTTCGCCGTAGGTGCCTGCTGCGAGGGTATATTCGGTGTAGTAACCGTAGTTATCCTTGAGGTACTGCATTTCGGTTTCGCCGATGGAGAGGATGACGAAGTCATTGGAGGTAGCGAGGTCGGTGATGCAGGTGGTCGGTGCGCCTGCGGTTACGAAGAACGCGTCAAGCTGGCCGTCCTTGAACTTGTCGGCAGAGTCGGTGAAGCCGAGGGACTGCTTGTTGATGTCGTCGAAGGTCATGCCGTATGCTTCGAAAATCTGAGCGGCATTGAATTCGGTACCGGAACCTGCGTCGCCTACGGAAACGGTCTTGCCCTTGAGGTCAGCAACGCTGGTGATGCCGGGCTTTGCAACGATCTGTACAACTTCCGCATAGAGGGTAGCAACTGCGGAGAAGCCGGAGAGTGCGCCTTCTTCAGCGAAGGTGTTGGTGCCGTTGAACGCATAGTCCATAACGTCGTTCTGAACGATTGCCATGTCAACGTCGCCTGCAGCAACGAGCTGGATGTTCGCCTTGGAAGCACCGGTGGACTGAACGCCGAATTCCTGACCGATCTTGTCCTTCATGACCTGACCGAGAGCGATGCCGAAGGAGTAATAGGTACCGGTTTCACTGCCGGTAGCGAGGAAGATCTTTTCGTTTCCGCCGCCGCAGGAGGTGAGAACCAGAGCAGCCATCATAACGACTGCGAGGAGCATAGAGAGAGTCTTTTTCATAACATTCCCTGCTTTCGAATAATGATAGATTTTGAAATTTTTCCGGCGGGGGCTTCAAAAAAATCCCCCGCCAATCAAAATTAGTCTTATTTTACACCCATATTCTGAATAAGTCAAGACCTTTTTATTCATTTTGGCAGTTTGCCTATAAAAAATACCCCGCGTGTCAATTTCTGCAGGGTATTGAAAATCAGAATTGTCCGGAAAGGATATTATTTCCATCTTCCGACGGATTTCCGGTACAGTTCCTCGAGCTGACGGGTCATCGCCGCCGCCGTGAATTTCTTCTCGTACATCTCTCTTGCGCCTGCGGAAAGTCTCTGACGCAGTGCCGGATCGTCCATGATTTTCAGCATCGCCGCCGCCATCGCGGGGCTGTCCTTTTCCGGGACGAGCAGTCCGTTTACGCCTTCGGTAATCATGTACGGGTTGCCGCCGTAGGTCGTTACGACCGCCGGAACGTACAGGCTCATGCCTTCCGACAGCGCGAGGCAGGACGTTTCCGTTCCCCACGAACAGTTGAGATTCAGATCCATGATGTTGTAGTACGGTGCGACATCGTTCACGAACCCCGTGAAAATGACACGATCCGCGATGCCGAGCGAATTCGCCTGTTCTTTCAGTTCCGCGTCGCACGAACCGCCGCCGATGACGAGCAGAACGGTGTCGGGATGGGCTTCCAGAACGGTTTTCATCGTATCGAGCAGGTACGAATGCCCCTTGTACGGCTCCAGACGGGCGGAAATCCCGCAGACGAACGTGGAATCCGCGATGTTCAGCGAACGCTTGAGTTCCGCCTGTTCCTCTGCCGTTGTCCGGCGCATTTCGTCCACACCGTTGATGATGACGGTGATTTTTTTCGGATTGACGCCCGTGTCGGTCATATTGTCGGCGGCTGCCTGCGCCACGGCGACGATGTCCGTCGCAAGGGTGTTGTTGACAAAGCCGTTGATCTGCTTTCCCGGGAAGGTTGTCAGCTTTTTCGGCGGGGGAAACGCGCTGTGACGGGTATAGAACCGCGACTTCACGCCGCAGAGATACGCCGCCATCTTGCCGTAGAACGCCGAATGGGTGTGGACGATGTCGGGTTTCCATTCGCGGATGATCTGCTGGACCTCGCGCATTGCCGCGAAATCCATACTTTTGTCACGCCCGTTTTGGATTTCGATGACGGGATAGCCGGCTTCCTCGACGCACGGCTTCAGGTCGGAACCGGCAGGAAGAACCACGGCGGTCTCGAACTCTGTCCGGTCGAAGTTCCGCAGGTAGTTCACGAGAAGCCGCCCCGCCCCGCCGATATTGGAGTCGGTCAGAATATTCAGTACACGAATCATGGTAGTCTCCTTGGATTTCTCGGGGAAAACCCTTTTAAGGAAAGGGGTTTCCCCGAACCCCTTTCCGAAACCTTTTTAAACAGAAGAATTATCGGTGTTTGAGTTTTTTCAGAATTCCGCACATTTCTTCACTGCGGAGCACTGTTACGCAGAGCGCGTAGACGATCACGCCCGTCAGGACGGACAGCGCGAAGCCGACGATCATCGGAAGGGCGGAGGTCAGCGGGTATACGAATCCCACCGTAACGCCCATGACGGCGGCGGAAACGATCGTTTTCACGATGTCCAGTACGTCCGGCAGGGAACGGGAGATCATTCCGGTGCGATAAGCGAAGATCAGGTTGACGAGCATATTCACCGCCGCAGCCAGACCGGAAATCAGCGCGATGCCGCCGATGTGCAGCCATCCGCCGATCAGAATCACGACGACGATGTTGAACGTCATCGAAACAACCGCCGCGAGCATGGGATATTTCGTTTTTTCCGCCGCGAAGAAGGCTTTGGTCAGTACCTCGCTGACGGCTGTGAAGACCATCCCGACGGCGTAGAACCGCAGAGCGTTTGCCGTCCAGAGGGTATCCGCCGCGTCAAACGCGCCGTTTTCGTAAATCAGCGACACAAACGGTTCCGCGAGCACCGCCACGCCGACCGAAATCGGCGCGATGATGAACGTCAGCACCTTCACGGACGTGCGGGTCATGCGGTCTTTTTCACCGGTATTTCCCGCCGCGTCCGCGCGTGCGAAATACGGGAACAGCAGATTGGTTGCAACGAACGAAAACAGTCCGACGATAATGATGTACAGCCGGTTTGCGTAGCCGAGCATACTGATCGCGCCGTCAATGCCCGAAGCGAGACGGGTATTGATGAGCGTGCAGACCGGCGTTGTCCACGTTGCCGCGAGAATGGGCAGCGCGTTTTTCGCCGCACGTTTCGTATCGGGCGTGAGAACGGGTGCGGTCGGACGGAAGCGGAAGCCGCGTTTGCGTACCGCGGGAATCTGCACCGCCGCCTGTGCCGCCCATCCGATCAGCATGGCAAGCGACAGTCCCGTCACGGCGGTCAGGGGATCGTCGATCCACCGGCCGGACACGGCAAGCCAGCCGACCATGATGAGATTGGACACCAGACTGATGACGGCGGGGATGTTGTACTCCCCTTCGGACTGTAAAAATCCGACGAACGTGAATGCCAGACCGACAAAAATGACCATCGGGAACATGATCCGCGTCAGACGGACGGACAGTTCCGCCGCATCGGCGGCAAGGTCGGGCGCGATGAACGATACCAGCGCGGGAGCGAATATCACGCCGAGAACCGCAATGATGCCGGTCAGCAGAAGAATCAGGTTGGTGTACGACTGCGCGAAGGCGGATGCCTTGTCTTTTCCTTCCTTCACGGCGATGCTGTTGTAGACGGGGATGAACGCGGACGTGACTACCCCGCCGAGGACGAAGTCAAAAATGGTGACGGGCAGGCGCGACGCGGTTTCGTAAGCCACGGCGACCGTCGTTGTGCCGAACGCTCCGGCAACCATGATGTCACGCACCAGCCCCATCAGTTTTGCCGCAAGGATGATGATGCCCATCAGTGCGGCGGTTTTTGCGAAACCAAAGGATTTCTTCATTATTACACAACCTGGAACAGATAGAATTTCAGGTAATCGGTTTCCGGAACGTTCCACAGAATCGGGTGATCCGGGGATTGTGTCCGGTGTTCGATCTGGCGAAGGCTGACGCCGGCATCCCCTGCCGCATCGGCGAGCATTTTTTCAAACAGATCGGTTTTCATGAAATGCGAGCAGCTGCACGTTGCGAGATAGCCCCCGCGCGGCAGACAGCGCATGGCACGGAGGTTGATATCCTTGTACCCGCGGTAAGCGTCGCGTACCGTCGAGCTGGATTTCGTGAACGCCGGCGGGTCGAGGATGATATAGTCGTAATCATGCCGTTTTTCGTTCACCATGTCGGTCAGGAGCTTGAATACGTCCGTGCAGAAGAAGGACATCCGGTCGGTCAGACCGTTCATCGCGGCGTTCTTTTTCGTCTGTTCGATTGCCGTTTCGGAGATATCGACCGCCGTGACATGATCCGCGCCGCCTGCCGCACAGTTCAGCGCGAACGCTCCCGTGTGGGTGAAGCAGTCGAGAACCCGCCGGCCCTTTGCCAGCTTTGCCGCCGCCTGACGGTTGTACTTCTGGTCGAGGAAAAAACCGGTCTTCTGTCCGTCGATGTAGTTCACATCATAGTGTATCCCGTTTTCGGTGATGGTAACGTGTCCGTCGGCATCTCCGGCGAACATTTCCGGTTTCCAATAGCCGCAGAACTGTTCCATTCCTTCGAGTTCGCGCACCGCTACGTCGCAGCGTTCGTATACCCGGCGGACGTTCACGCCGTATTCCGGCAGAACGCGGACGAGCGTTTCAAACAGCATATCCTTGATTTTCTCCGTCCCGAGACAGAGCGTCTGCGCGACGACAATGTCCTCGAACAGGTCAACAGTCAGTCCGGGGAACTGATCGGCTTCGCCGAAAATCAGCCGGGACGAACGGAAATCGTCCCCCATAACGGTCTTGCGGTAGTCGAGGGCATAGCGGATGCGGCGTTCGTAGAAATCCGCATCGAACTTGTCGTTCGCGTTGCGGGAAATCAGGCGTACGCGGATTTTTGAATTGTCATTGTAGTAACCCGTCCCGAGAAACCGTTCCTTCGGGGAGAACACATGAACAAGTTCGCCGTTATCAGGCATACCGTCAATCCGTACAACCTCCCCTTCGAATACCCACGGATGTCCGGACTTCGCGTGCCGCTCGCCCTTTTCGGTTATAAAAATACGCGGTAAATCAATCATAAATCAATACCCAGTTGAAAAGTTTTTGAGGTGGGGTGTGGGGAGGTACTTTTTTCAAAAAGTGCCTCCCCACAAAAACTTTATTTAACCTAACTTTGCAATCGCAGCGATAACGCCTTCGCGCTTTTCCTTGTACATTTCGAGTTTTGCGCGTTCTGCGTCGACAACGGCTGCCGGAGCACGGCTGATGAAGCCTTCGTTGTTCAGCTTGCCTTCGGCGCGCTTGATTTCGTTTTCGACGTTCTTGAGTTCGCCTTCGAGACGCTTGCGTTCCGCTTCAAAGTCCACGAGGTCGCCCAGCGGGATGTGAACGGTCGCCGCAGAAGTGATGACACGGACGGCGGTATCGTCGTCGTATGCGTCAACGAGTTCCATGCCGGATGCGGACGCGAGCTTTTCGAAGAAGGACGCGCTGTTTGCAAACGCTTCCGGATACTTCGTTTCGATGAAGAGCTTTGCCTTGCGGGACGGAACAACGCCCATTTCCGCACGGCGCGCCCGGATCGCCTTGATCGCGTCGATGACCTTTTCCATGTTTGCTTCGTCCGCCGCAAAGACGAGGGCTTCGTTGTAAACCGGGTAATCCTTGACCATGATGCTGCCTTCTTCGCCCGGGAGACCGCTGTAGATTTCTTCGGTGATGAAGGGCATGAACGGATGCAGGAGCTTGAGGGTTTCGCGGAGGACATACGCCAGAACGTTCTGCGCGCATTCGCCGCGTTCGCCGCCTGCCGCAACGGACGGCTTGGAAAGTTCAATGTACCAGTCGCAGTAAATGTCCCACAGGAAGTCGTAAACGGAGGACAGAGCAACGCCGATTTCGTAATTGTCGAGGTTGGTGTTGACGTTCTGTACACACTGTTCGAACTTGGTGAGAATCCACTTGTCTTCCGCAGACAGCTTTTCCGCTGCGGGAAGTTCGATCTTGTCAATCGTCAGGTTCATCATGACGAAACGAGCCGCGTTCCACAGCTTGTTTGCGAAGTTGCGGGCCGCTTCAATACGTTCGTCGGAGAAGCGCATATCGTTTCCGGGGCTGTTGCCGGTTGCGAGAGCGAACCGGAGCGCGTCTGCGCCGTACTTGTCGATGATTTCGAGCGGGTCGATGCCGTTGCCGAGAGACTTGGACATCTTGCGGCCCTGTGCGTCGCGGACAAGACCGTGGATGAGGACGGTGTCGAACGGAATGTTGTCGGTGTATTCCAGCGCACTGAAGATCATGCGGGATACCCAGAAGGTGATGATATCGTAACCTGTAACGAGGGTGTTCGTCGGGTAGAAGTACTTGAGGTCTTCGGTATCTTCCGGCCAGCCGAGCGTGGAGAACGGCCAGAGAGCGGAGCTGAACCAGGTGTCAAGCGTATCGGGGTCCTGCGTCATGTGGCCGCCGCACTTCGGGCAGACTTCGCAGCCGTCCTTGTTGACAACGGTATGGCCGCAGTCGTCGCAGTAGTACGCGGGAATGCGGTGACCCCACCAGAGCTGACGGGAGATACACCAGTCCTGCGTATTTTCCATCCAGTGGAAGTAGTTCTTGTCGAAGCGTTCGGGGATGAACTTGATCCGGCCGTCGCGTACCGCTTCAATCGCGGGCTTTGCGAGGGGTTCCATACGAACGAACCACTGGAGAGAAACCATCGGTTCAATGGTCGTGCCGCAGCGGTAGCAGGTGCCGACTTCGTGGGTCAGGTCTTCGATTTCCGCAAGATAGCCGCCTGCACGGAGGTCTTCGAGGATTGCCTTGCGCGCTTCGTAACGATCCATGCCGGCATATTTCGGGTAATTGTCGGTGATCTTTGCGTCTTCGGTCAGAACAACTTCCATCGGGAGATGGCAGCGGCGTCCGACTTCAAAGTCGTTCGGGTCGTGCGCGGGCGTGATCTTTACGCAGCCGGTACCCTTGTCGAGCTGAGCGTGTTCGTCCGCAACGATCGGAATACGTCTGCCGACGAGCGGGAGAACAACGTACTGACCGATCATGTGCTTGTAGCGTTCATCGTTCGGGTTGACTGCAACGGCGGTGTCGCCGAGGAGGGTTTCCGGACGTGTAGTGGCAACTTCAACGTATCCGCCGCCGCCAACCAGCGGGTAACGGATGTGCCAGAAGTGACCATGCTGTTCTTCGTAGTCAACTTCGGCGTTGGAGATGGAGGTCTTGCAGTGCGGGCACCAGTTGATGATGCGTTCGCCGCGGTAGATCAGACCCTTGTCGTACAGTCTCTGGAAAACGTCGCGGACCGCGTTGCTGCATCCTTCGTCGAGGGTGAAGCGTTCGCGGGACCAGTCACAGGAGGTACCCATCTTCTTGAGCTGTTCGATGATGCGTCCGCCGTACTGTTCCTTCCATGCCCATGCACGTTCGAGGAATCCGTCACGGCCGAGGTCTTCCTTGGTGAGGCCTTCCTTACGCATCGCTTCCACGATCTTCGCTTCGGTGGCGATGGAGGCGTGGTCGGTGCCGGGAACCCAGAGGGTACAGAAGCCGCGCATTCTCTTGTAGCGGATCAGGATGTCCTGAAGGGTGTTGTCGAGCGCGTGACCCATGTGGAGCTGACCGGTGATGTTCGGCGGGGGAATAACGATGGAGTAATGTTCCTTGGAGTGGTCGATGGTGGGAGTGAAGAGTTTCTGCTCGCACCAGTCGGCATAGATGCGTCCTTCAAATTCGGACGGAGAATAGGTCTTGGGGAGTTCTTTTCTCATTCTATTGAATCCTTTCGGTAAATTAACATGGAGAAAATATTATAAAGCATTGAGCTTTTCGAGAATTTTTGCGCCTTCCGCGTCGATATCGAAGCCCCACTCGTTGTCAATATGCCAGTCGGCATATTTGGCGGACGGGAGGGAATATTCCGTTTCGCGGTAGCGGGCGCACTTGAGGTAGTAACCGCCGATGAACTCGATGGTCTGCCCCTTGGTGACGACGTTGCGGGCGATGCGGCGGTAGATCCGCATTTCAATGGATGCGTCGACGTAGAGTTTCACGTCTGCCATTTCGCGTACGGTCTCGTGGCAGAAGATCGTGACGCCCTCGATGAGGACGAAATCGTATTCTCCGGAATCCATCGCTTCGCGGACAGCCGCAAGGAAAGCGGGCATATCGACGGAGTCGGGGTGATTCCAGTCGGAATACTCTTCGCCGTCGGCGGGGGAGATCATTTTGGGCAGGTCTTTTTTGAAATAACGGTCGGCGGCAATGACGCACACCGTTTTCTGACGGGATTCGAGATACGTTCTGAGCGCATCGGCAAAGGTCGATTTTCCCGACCCGGACGCGCCGGACACAGCGACAAGATACGGCATAGTGCCACCTCCGTGATTGAAAAAATAAAAAACGCCCCATAGAAACTACAGGACGCAGAACAGCGCGGTACCACCCGGATTCGCCCGATGATACGGGCGCACTTATGGGGACAAACATCCCCGTTCCCTGTAACGTGGGACAGACGGCGCGGGCTACTGAACCACCGATTCACCCGCACGGCTCAGGGACTACTTCCTCCGCTGCTGACGATGGGGATTCCAGCTTCCCCCCACTCTCTGCACGCCGCTTTGCGGACTACTTCTTCCCGTCTCTGCCTTTGCTTTTTATGTGTACGTTTCATTATATCACTGTGCGGGAGATTTGTCAAGAAATTTGTGCGATCATTTTTTGGAATGCGGGGGATTCTTTGAGAAACCTGAGGCTGCGGAACAAATTTCATGTGTGTTGAATACGGTAAACAATCTGTGAACAAGTCAAACGCTACCCTTGCACCCAACGCTGTCATTCCGAGGACTTATCTCTGGAAATTACAGCTACAGTTCCTGTCCGAGGAATCTTTGCACTCCTCTGTGTCAGCCGTAAAGGATGTCCGTGGTATTCTCTCCTATTCAGCTACAGAGGTTCAACTTTGTCATAACGTATAATCTGCTGTTTTTTGATTTGTGCAAACTGGTCGTTATGGACGTTCGTAAACCTCTGAAGTCGAAATTTCAAAACAACCACGGACAACTACTACGGCTGACACAGGAGAGTGCGAAGATTCCTCAGGCAGGACGTGCAGTTTGAATTTACAGTGAGTTTCGCCTTCGGAATGACAGAAGGGGAGCGTATGCCTGCTTACTTTATGAATGAATTGTGAATATTCAACACACATGGAGCAAATCCCACTTCCCCAAAAGGCTTCCGCAGGAGAAAATATCGCCCGTCCCGGAAATTCTGTCAAAATTTTTCAACCCAAATGAGAAACATTCGTTTGTTTTTTAAGAAAATTAAATTATTCCTGTCATTATTCGCCGGCATTGCTTGACTTTTGACCGGACGTGTGATAAGATAACAAAAGTTCTCAAATATTTCATTAAATATATACAAACATACAAGGGAGATATGATAATTATGAAAAAAACGCTGACGTTCGTGTTGGCAATGGTCATGCTCGCATCCAGTGTGATGACCTCCTGCTCCGACGCGACGGATAACGCAGGAACTTCCCCCGATGCTTCCACGGTGACGACCTCTCCGGAAGCAGGTGCAGAAGAGGCGGAAACCGAGCCTCCGCAGACCTTCTATACCATGTCCGACCTTCCGTCCGACCTCAACCTCAATGGTTATGAAGTGACCTTCTCTCTCGAAGAAGGCGGCAACGGTGCGCTGACCGAACGCTCCGTATGGGTTGAAGAAGATACCGGCGACGTTGTGGACTCTGCGGTTTACCAGCGCAACCTCAACATCATGGAAGGTCTGAACTGCAAGCTGTCCATTACCTCTATCGGCGGCTCCGGCACGGCGACCGGCGCGATCCGCACACAGGTTCAGGCAGGTACTGATGATATCCAGATCGGCGGTCTGTATCAGTATTACGGTACCGGTATCGCTGCGGAAAACCTCATTTTCAACCTTGCCAATGCCGAACTGTTCCCCTACAACGATTTTGAACGCGACTACTGGGGCGTTCAGTACATCGATGACCTTTCCTATAAGGGATCGAACTTCTTCGTAACCGGTCCGATGGCTCTCCGCTACACCGGCGGCGTATACGTTACCTACATCAACTCCAACAAGTGGCTGGAATTCTACCCCGAACAGAACATTTACGATATCGTCCGCGACGGTAAGTGGACGCTCGACAAGATGTACGAATATGCCAACGGCGCATACATCGACAAGAACGGTGACGGGAATGTGGATGCAAACGACTTCTTCGGTAACGTTATCTCCTGCGAAGACCCGATGGACGGTATGGCTGCCGCAGCAAACGTCAAGTGGTCCGAAAAGGATGAAGAAGGCAACATCGTTCTTACCCTCAACAACGAACACACCGTCTCCTTCTACGAAAAGCTTTACAACATCATGTACAACGGTCAGGGTACCTGGCTGGCAACCTCCGACGACAACGTAACCTCGATGAATATGTTCGCGGCGTGCCAGTCCCTCATGGCTGTCAACAAGATGTATCAGGCAGAAGTCTTCTTCCGCGATATGTCCGACAACTACGCAATCCTTCCCCCGCCGATGCTCGACGAAAATCAGGAATTCTATAACTCCTGTATCCACGACTCCTGCACGATCTACTGCGTGCCGATCACCGTTTCCAACACCACCGGTGTCAGCGCGGTTCTCGAAGCTCTCGCAGCGGAAAGCGCACGTCTCGTATCTCCCGCATACTACGAACAGGCTCTGAAGGTCAAGTACACCCGTGACTCCGACGCCGGCGATATGATCGACCTGATCTACTCCCACATCTCCACGGACTTCGCGTTCCTGTACTCCAGCGCACTGTCCAACATGGCGCACATCTTCCGTACCAACATTTCCAGCAAGAATGAAGGTCTCGCTTCCTCCATCGCCAAGCAGGAAAAGGCATGGAACAAGGTTCTCGACCGCTTCGTCCAGAAGCTCGACGAAGTTGCTGACAAGCAGGGTTAAGTTTATATGAAAATTTCTCGGGGAGAACCTTTTTAAGGAAAAGGTTCTCCCCGAACCCCACTCCAAAACCTTTTTGGGAAAATGGATGGGACAAGGTTCCGCGCAGATTTGATGTCTGTGCGGGATTTTTTTGTTTAACGTGAGTTTGATGAAATGAAATTTGATCGAAAAAACTCCAATCCGTAGGGCGGGGGCTTGCTCCCGCCGCAACGAATGGTTTGAATTTCTTCTCGGCGGGAGTAAACCCCCGCCCTACGAGACGATTGTTTTGGCTTCCCAAGATTTTGTCGAGCTCACGTTTGGTCAGGTTTCGTTTTTCAGCTCGTCGTACAGTTCCGCAAAACGCGGGTCGTTGCGGATGTTGTCGAAATAGTCGTCGCCCATCACGTCGAGCATCCAGTCCGTTCCCCAGCTTCCGTTCCGGGTGAGTTCCAGTCCGGCGAATGCAGGGGATTTCAGACGGAAGCGGTCGTTTTCAAGGGTGCAGGATCTCCGCATGACCTCGAGCCAGTGAATGGCGGTGTCCGCATTTCCGAGAAGGCTGTAATGCTTTGCGAGCTGCCACGGAATGTGCGTCGGCTGCCAGTTACGGAAACATTCGCGGTCGTCGGGCATCAGGGCGCGGTTTGCTTCGTACATCTGCTCCAGCATGGCAATCCGCTGTTCGCGGGAGAAGGTTTCGTCTTCCAGCGAGAGCATATACACCTGCCAGTTCAGCTTGGTCAGCAGGGTATAGGCGTTTTCCTGCATCAGCCGGATTTTTTCTTCTCCGTCCGCAAGCTGAATTACCATTTCCTGACGGACGTTATCATAGCCGGGGAGTTTTTTCAGAAGTTCCTTTCCGCGTTCGGTCTGTCCGGCATCGCGGTACATTCCGAGCAGGGTATAGATGTCTTCGTGTCCGTTTTCGTACAGGAATTCCGTCAATGTGAGGGCTTCTTCAAGGATTTTCTTTGCTTTTCGGTCGGAATGGTCGTCCATATAGCTGTAGATACGGTAATACAGGCATCTGGACAGAGCGGCCATGATGGTTTTGTTGCGCGGATAATCCACCAGCGCGGCGCGGAGCATTTCTGCGGCTTTTTCGGGTTCGGCCTTGTTCGCCGCTTTGATGAGTTCGCGGATGTTGTCCTGCATCCGTGCGGGATCGACTTCAAGGAGGTAATCGGTGGTCACATCAAAGAGATACGCGAGCTTTTTGATGACGGAGCTGTCCGGGAATGCGGCATCGGTTTCCCAGCGGCTGACCGCCTGCGGGGTGAGTCCGAGTGCGTCCGCGAGGTCTTCCTGCGTCATATCGTTTTTGCGGCGGAGATGTTTGAGTACGGTAGAGAATGACATGGTGATATCCTTTCTGTGATTCATAAAATTCGGTTGTCACATTCACGCGGTACCTTCGTGCTGTGCCTATAGGATACCACATCCGCCGCCGATATGGAAGCGCACCGGAATTTGCATGAGGTAAATCCTGCGTTAAGTCTGCGCGGATGTTCCAAGAACCGCCATTGCATAATCGCCCAGCAGATCGAGCAATTCCTGCCGCATTTCCGCAAAACGCGGGTTGCTGCGGAGATTGCCGAACGCCGGTTCCTCTGTCATCTGCTTCAGCAGCCAGTCTTCGCCGAACCGACCGTTCCGCTTTGCCCCCATTCCCCGGAATACGGGCGAATTCAGCGGAAACGGCGGAATATAGTCCCGGTCGCTCGCCTGCCGCGTGATTTCCAGCCAGTGCATGGCTTCCTCCGTATTTCCGGATTCCGCATACAGCTTTGCGAGTTCGTACGGAATCATCGGAGCATTCCAGTGAGAGAAGCATTCGCGGTCATCCGGAACGAGCGTACGGTCGGCTTCGTACATCTGCGTAAGGATCGTGATCCGTTCCTCCGGCGGCAGAAGTTCGTCCGTACCGAGCTTATGGACGTACAGATTCAGCTTCGTCAGGAGATAATACGCGTGTTCCTTTATCAGCCGGAGCCGTTCTTCCCCCGATGCCAGTTCGATTTCCATCTCTGCACGCACATTGTACTCCATCGGACGCAGAAGCTCCTTTCCGCGTTCGATGTTTCCCAGATCACGCAGGACGTGCAGAAGCGGCCTGAGATGTTCGATTTCGCCGGTACGGGCATAGAGCTGTTCCCACAGCCGGCAGGATTCGTGAAGAGCGTCCATCCCTTCCGGACTGTCCGGAGAGGGAAGATAGACTTTGTGATACAGCAGACCTGCCAGCGCATACGTCAGTTCTTCGCTGCGCGGGTATTCCTTCAGCGACTTCCGCAGCAGAGCGGCACCGTCTGCCGGTTCCATGTCATGAAAACTCCGCAGAATCCGGTCTGTCGTGTCCCATTTCACACGGTCGGGATCGACTTCGAGCAGGTAGTCTGTCGTCACATTGAACAGGTACGCCAGTTTTATGATAACGGTGCTGTCGGGGAACGCCGTACCGGTTTCCCAGCGGCTGACCGCCTGCGGGGACATATCCAGAGCGTCCGCGAGGTCTTCCTGTGTCATATCGTTTTTTCGCCGGAGATTCCGGAGTACATCGGAAAATGCCATAAAAATCTTCCTTTCCAAAGGATTTGCAGATACAGTATACCACAGTTTCAGCAATTTCTCCAGCACATGAACGTGCAGTCCGACTATACATCCGGTGGAATTCCATGCAAAAAACGCCCGTACGGGCGTTTTTTGACAGACTTCACGCGATGTCCGCGCTTCCGTCGATGATTCCGTTGAGAATTCCCGCCAGTGCCGCTTCATCCGCGAAACGGACGGTTTTCGCACCCGTTCCTTCGGTGACAACCGCCGTCGCGTCGTCGCCAAAGCGGATGCGGCATTCGTCCGAGAGAATCCATCGGCTGTCGTCCGGATTCACGGCGTAGTACACCGTCACAAGATCCCACGAATTGCGGACGAATTTGCCGCCGAGGTAGTACCTGTACGCCATCCGTACCGGATATTCCTCCGGACAGCCTTCGAGCGTTGCGCCCGTCATAACGTGTTCGCCGGCTTCAAAGCCGCAGTAGATGATCGGTGCGGCGCATTTCTCGGTCATGAGCTGGGCAGCCGGAACGTCGCAGGCGATGTTGTATTCGCCGTGGGAGAAATTCACGAAATTCCCGCCCATGACGATCACTTCGCGGACGGACTGCGCTACGAGTTCTTCACCGGTCAGCGGGGAAATGTCGTCCGCGCCGGAATTCAGCAGGTCTCCCATGTTGTTCAGCGGCCCTACGAAAACGAGGGTCACGTCCCGGTGTTCTGCGAGCATCCGGCGGAGAAGGGTCAGCGCAGGCTCGGTCTTCGCGGGAGCATGAGTTTTGCGGTAGGCTTCGGATACCGGAACGGTGTAGCGCATGACATCCGGCGTGCAGAGGAAGCCCTCGCGGGTCGTCTGCCCGATCGGGATGTCCACGCCGTACCAGTCGTTGATTGCGGCGATGACATCCGCGCCGAGGACATCGGATGTACAGTGGGTCACGGCGAGAAGCTCGCACCGTCCCGCCTTGTGGAACCGGTCGAAAATGGCGAGCGCACCGCAGTCGTCACAGTCCGGCCCGATGTCGGTATCGAGAATAAATTTGCGTTTGATGGACATAACGGAATCTCCTTCCAGATTCTTCATCATTTATCTGATCTTTACATCCACCCCGTCGGGGGAGTTTTTGTACCAAATCCGCAGGATGCCGCCGTGATCCTTGGCCGGATTCTGGCGCGCCGTGGGCTTGTACGGTTCGTAATCCCACTTCGCCAGAACATTTTCGCCGTGCAGGAGCGCGGTGACTTCTTCCGGCTTCCGCTTGACGGACAGCACGGTCACACCGTTTGCCGCCGCGCCGACCGCCTTGAACGAGATTGTCCGCTGACCAAAGTGCGGTTTTTCCAGACGTGCGGCGGCGGCGATCACCTGCGGCTGTGTCCGGTCGATCTTGGCGAGGTTGTAATACAGACCCGCAATTTTATCGAGGACGGGATTTTCCACAGTCACCAGTTCGTCCGAATACAGGTCGATGTAGGTGCCGTCGAGAACCGCCGAGACGTTTTTGTCCATTACGGACGTGATCGTATAGGTTCCGCGTTCCATTGTGAGGATCGGGGAATATTCCCATGCGATTCCGGCTTCGGCAAGCGTATCGCGCACCGTGTCACGGAATTTTTCAGCAAGAGCACCGTCTCTGGCGAATTCCGCCGGGTACTTGTCGAGGATGCACACACGGCCGCTGCCGACGTTGTGCAGTCCGACGGCATCCTTCGGAAGTCCGCACATTTCGAGGAGATGTTCTGCGGGATTTGCGTACTTTCCGTCGCGGTTCCACCATGCGCGGATGCCGTGGAAGCTGTCTTTGCCGTCGCCGACGTAGAACAGCGTGCCGCCCTGCTTGACCCATTCGGCGATGACGTTGTTGATGTCGGGGGATTCCGGCTTCATATATTCGTAGCTCAGGACAATCGCGCGGTACGCGTCAAGATACCCGACGGCGCGGCGCAGGTTGTCAAGCTGGACGGGACGTACGGCAGCACCCGCTTTCAGCAGAGGCAGTGCCATGCCGTAGAACGCGTCGAAGCAGTCGTCCACATATTCCTTATGCGGGTCGTCTGCCGGAGCCTGCTTCTGGAACATCGCGGAGTCAGCGATCATCAGCCCGATTTCGGGATGGTTTCCGACGAAATGCGCGTCCGGCTGTACCATATCGCGCAGAACGTTCATGATGACGAGCAGATTTGTCCGGTATTCTTCCGGCATCGGAACCCGTTCGGGCAGACCGGTTGCGGGATCAATGTTCGTTCCGCCGTATTTGCCGTTGAAGAAGCGGTTCGGCCACGGGCAGACTTCGTAGGACGCAACGTCCGGATGCATCAGCGACGCGGAGACGGTCTGGTAGTAGTTGTAACGATAGTTTTCCCAGGTATAGCGCGGGTTGTCCTCGATAGGGTCGTGCAGGAACCACATTTTCCGTCCGGTGCCGCGTACCAGCTCCTGCATGACGCCGTATTCGAGGAACGCCGTTTCAAACGTACGTTCCGCCTTTTCGCCGAGATAACGGTTTTTCGTACGCGCCGTACCCGTCCAGATCTGGGCGATATAGCCGTCCACGCCGGGAAGGTCAACGAGCGCGGATTCGGGGGAAACGATGTTCCACTGGGAATAGTTGATGAGCGAGTGGGTCGGAACGTAGAAGCGCAGGCGGCGTCCGTACCTGACGAGGGCGTATTCCTTGAGTTCGGAGCAGAGACGGTCGAGCATCCGGGTGTAGAGGTACTGCTTGAGCTTCGCGGAACGGTAGGACGCTTCCGCAGACGAGAGGGGATCCTGCCATTCTTCCTTATAATACAGCAGCCATTCGCGCTTGAACGCCTCGGAATAGCCGCCGCGTACCCAGAATTCGGGTTCCTCGAGGTGGATCGCTTCAACGCCGCAGTCCACGGCGTATTTCAGCTTGGAAGCAAGGTAGTCCGCGAACGAGATGGCAGGCACCATGTACGGGACTTCAAACCCGTGGCCGATGACTTCGCCGCGTGCGTCCGTCTGGCTTTCGTCCCAGTGGAGACGACCGTCGAACTTGCCTTTGAGGTAGTCCTGATATTCGCCCCACGCCACGCCGGTCATGAGGTGGATGACGTAGCCGTGCTTCTTCCAGATTTTCACACGTTCTTTGAGGTTGTGGAAGCCGTAGACCATAACAAAGTCGCATTGGGTGTCGGTTGCGGGGGTGTACGGGGCTGCTTCTTGCATCCCGGTACGTTCTTCGGTTCTGTCGTAAAACATGGGGAGGCTCCTTTCGTAATGATAATGGTTATTTATTCAAATTACAGATTGTACCGTTCCTTCAGAATCGGGATGAGACGGTCGGCGATGATCTTGTGGCCGTCGGTCAGCGGATGCAGGGGTTCGAGCGGAACCCACAGGGTTGCGTCCACGAAGAACACGTCGTCGTTATGTTCGGCATTGAACTCATCAACGAGCTTGCCGAGGGCTTCCGGGAACGCGCCGCAGAACGCGGACAGGCAGATGATCTTCGCATCCGGATGGGTCTTCCGTACAAGTTCGAGCAGGCCGCGGTATTCGGCGATATAGCGTTCCTCGCCGTTGCCGCGGTCGTTTGCGCCGTGGTTAATCATGACAAAATCGGGATGACCGTAGGTCACAGGCGCACCGTCCCAGCAGTAGGGATAGGCTTCAGCGGCCTTCGGAACGGAGCCGCAGCCCGCGCGTGTCACGCCGACCGCACCGTAGCCCATGTGGAGGGAACGCAGACCGAGACCCTGTGCGGTGAGCCAGCCGTAGGTACGGCAGACGTCATCCTCGAAGACGCGGTTGTCCTGATCGTTGGGATAATAGCGGCGGTCGTAGGTGAGAACGCCTTCGGTGATGGAGTCGCCGACGAGTTCGATGGTCTTGCGGTCGTCCGGCCAGAGCTCGGCTTCCCCGTCGGCCTCATACCCGAGGAAGGAGAGCTTGTTCTGGAGCGGCGCGTACCAGCGGTTCTGGATTTCCTTCGCGCCCTTGAAGATGATTTCGACGTAATGTTCGCCGTCGTCCTTGGTTTCCACGGTCAGCCAGCGGTCAACGGCCGTTTCCACCCGTGCGCCGCCGTCCACGCGGATCCAGAGATGCGGGAACGGCAGTACGCAGTCGTCGATATAGAAGGAGAGGACGATCTGGTTCCCTTTGAAGGCGATTTCGATCCGGGAGCCGGTCGCGGTGGCGGTCATAGCGTCCCCGTCGGGGGCGAATCGTCCGGTAAAGCGGACAGAGGGGGAGGTATGGGGAATAAACATGGTGGCATCCTTTCTTTGGTGCGTTTTTTCTTCATTATACCACAGGGGTGGGGGATGTGCAAGGGGATGCTTTCCTTGGGGGAACCTTTTTGAGGAAAAGGTTCCCCCAAACCCCTTCCAAAACCTTTTTGGACTGCTACAGTGATTTGGACTGTGCAGATTTTTTCTTTTTTGGAGATGGAAGAGATAAGGCGCGTTCGTGCAGCTGACAGTGGGAACTGTCTCCAATTCATAAGAAACGGTGGAGCGAGCTCGCAGGGGCCGCCGAGACCCTGCTCGCCGTAGCCGTGGAGTACGTTTGGTGATCTTGAAGGAATTTTGAATTCAGCTACATGGCGTGTCTGAAATAAAGGAAATCCGTATGGCGGGATTATATCGAAGGTTTCCCTTATGGCGAGTCTGAATTGACGGTTTCCTCTACGGCGAGGGAAGTCAGGGTCTTGGCGGAGCCTGACTTCCCCAGAACGATTTTGAAGGAATTTCAAACCAACCAAATGTCAGCGGATGGGATCAACAAAATGGCTACGCACAGACCCAAGGAAATCCCCTATAAAACAAAAAATCTGCACAGTACCAAATCACTGTAGCAGATGAAAAAGGTTTTGGAAGGGGTTTGGGGAAACCTTTTCCTTAAAAAGGTTTCCCCAACGTATCCCCCAAACAATAGGTCTTAACCCAGCTTCACCCGGATCATGTTCCAGGACTGCTTGCCGAGCGTCGCCTTGACCGCAGTGCCGCAGACCTGAGCGTCGCCGGTGGCTTCCGGAACGACGTTGTCCGGATCGTCGGCCGTGTTGACAGCCTTCAGATCGTCGTGATAGAGAACGACGTGTTCGATCACGGACGCATCTGCACCAAAGGCCGACAGATCGGCAGCGAAGTCAATGCCTTCTTCAAGGGAACGGTTTACGGCGAAGATGTCGAGCTCGTTCGTGTCTTCGTGGAGAACGGCGAGGGATTCGACGTAGGGAACGTCCTTCACGCGGTCGGTCGAGTAGGTGCCGCAGTCCACGCGGGTGTCGAGAACCTTGCCGCGGCCGTACTGGGACATATACATGAACGGGTAGAAGATCGGCTGTGCCCAGCAGCGGCCGCCGTTTTCTGCGTTTTCCGTCATGATCGGCGCGATGACGTTCACAAGCTGCGCGAGGCACGCCATCTTGACGCGGTCGCAGTGGCGCAGGAGCGTCATCATCAGACAGCCGACGACCAGCGCGTCTTCGAAGGTGTAGATGTCCTCGAGCTGCGGCGGTGCCACCGACCACTTTTCAAACGGAATGCCGTGGCTGTGGAACCAGACGTTCCATTCGTCGAAGGACAGGTACATCGTCTTTTTCGACCGCTTGATCTTCTTGACGTAGTCCGCGATGCCGCATACCGTCTTGATGAACGTGTCCATTTCGAGGTTGCACGCGAGGAACGACGGCGTGTCGTTCGACGGGTTGCCGTAGTAGTTGTGCAGGGACAGGTAGTCCACATGGTCGTAGACGTGGCGCAGAACTTCCGCTTCCCATTCGCCGCACATACTGTAGTTGGACGAGCCGCACGCCACCAGTTCGATCGACGGGTCGGTCCACTTCATCAGCTTTGCCGCTTCCGCCGCAACCCGGCCGTATTCCGTCGCGGTCTTCGCGCCCATCTGCCACGGGCCGTCCATTTCGTTGCCGAGGCACCACACCTTGATGCCGAACGGTTCTTCAAAGCCGTCCGCGCGGCGGCGGTCGGAGTATTCGGTTCCGCCCGGATGGTTGCAGTATTCGACGAGCTGACGCGCTTCTTCGGGGCCGCGGGTACCGAGGTTGACGGCCATCATGACCTGCGAATCCGCCTTTTTGCACCAGCTCTGGAACTCGTCGATGCCGACTTCGTTCGTTTCGGTCACGCCCCACGCGAGTTCGAGTCTGCGCGGACGCTTGGACTTATCGCCGGTACCGTCTTCCCACTTATAGCCGGAGACGAAGTTCCCGCCGGGGTAGCGGATGATCGGCACGCCGAGCTTTTTGACCATGTCGATGACATCGCCGCGGAAGCCTTCGTCATCCGCTGTGGGATGGCCGGGTTCGTAGATGCCGTGGTACACGGCGCGGCCGAGGTGTTCGATGAACGACCCGAAGATGCGGGGGTCGACATCGCCGACGGTGAACGCCGGGTGGAGGTGGAGAGTGGATTTCTTCATAGTGATGTCCTCCTATAGAGATTTTGTGATTGCAAATCGTTCGTTTTTTAGAAGGAAGAAAAATGACCGTTCCGGTCATTTTTCAATTTTATGTCCCTGCGCGGGACGGCGCACAAAGGGGCTCAGTCGCCGCCCCTTTGTGAATTCCTGGCTTGACGTTCGGGGGACTCGCCCTTGAGGGCTCAGACAAACAGCGGTTTGCCCGCATTCAGATTGTTAGGAAGAGACAAGGTTTGGGTGCAAATCTGTCCAAATCGTATGTTCAGTAGAAATAGCCGTGAAGTATAACTGAAAATTTAGGTTCCACTTTTCAGTGAATTAACTTTCTGTTCTTCCGAGCAGTCTGCTGAGTGCAAACTGCTGTCTGTTTGAGGCCTCAAGGCCGAGTCCCACAAACGCGAGGAGTCCAGAGGACACTTCCTCTGGCGCGGGAGATTCATAAGAGGCTTCGCGCGAAAGCCTCTTATGCGCCGCCACGCGCAGTGGCATTAATTTTGAAAAAATGTCCGAAGGATATTTTTTCTACCTTCCGCCCCGCAGGGGCATTTTCTCAGATATCGGCGACAGCCAGATACTCCGCGCCGTGTTCGGCGATATATTTCTTTCGTCCGGCAAGGTCGTCGCCGAGCATCAGCTCGAACATCCGCGCCGTTGCTGCGGCATCTGCCGGGGTTACGCGGATCAGGCGGCGCGATGCCGGGTTCATCGTCGTCTTCGACATCATCTGCGCTTCGTTTTCGCCGAGACCTTTCGAACGCTGGAGCGTGTACTTCGTTTTCGACGATTCCAGCTTCTTCACGATTTCCGCTTTTTCCGGCTCGTTGTATGCAAACAGCGGTTCGCCCTTCGCCGGCGTGATTTCGTACAGCGGCGATTCCGCGATGTATACGCGTCCTTCCTTGAGAAGGGTGGGGAGGAGCCGGTAGAACAGCGTCAGCAGAAGCGTGCGGATCTGGAATCCGTCTTCGTCCGCATCGGTACAGATGATGATCTTCGACCAGCGCAGGTTCGCCATATCGAACGGAACCATATCCGATTTATTTTTCGTCTGGATTTCCACGCCGCAGCCGATGACGCGCAGGAGGTCAACAATGATATCGCTCTTGAAAATACGGTCGTACGTCGCCTTCATGCAGTTCAGCGTTTTTCCGCGGACGGGGATAATCGCCTGGAATTCCGCGTCACGCGCCATTTTGCACGAGGTCATCGCGGAGTCCCCTTCCACGATGAACAGTTCGCGCACGTCCGGGTCTTTCGAGCGGCAGGCGACGAACTTTTCCACGCGGCTGGCAACGTCCGTTGAGGCAGCGAGTTTTTTCTTGAGGTTCAGACGGGTCGATTCCGCCTGTTCGCGCGAACGCTTGTTGACCAGAACCTGCGCGCAGATTTTGTCTGCGTCGATGGGATTTTCCGCGAAGAAATATTCAAGCTGTTCCTTGAGAAAATCGGTCATGGCTTCCGCGATGAACGCATTGGTGATCGCCTTTTTCGTCTGGTTGGCGTAGGACGCCTGCGTAGAGAAGCCGTTGGACACCAGAATCAGGCAGTCTTCGACGTCCTGGAAGGTGATTTTGGCTTCATTTTTATTATATTTTCCGCCGGCCTTCAGCCGCTTGTCGATGGCGTACACAAACGCGGTTTTGACCGCACGTTCGGGAGAACCGCCATGTTCAAGGAAGCTGGAGTTATGGTAATATTCAAGCAGATGAACGGACTTGGATACGGTAAACGCAACGTCCACGTTGAACTTATAGTCCTTCATGTCCTCGCGGTCACGGCCTTTGGTTTCGAGGTGGAACTGCGCGACCTTGGTTTCGGCGGTAGTTCCGGCGACTTCGGCGACATAATCGGCGATGCCGTTTTCGTAATAGAATTCTTCCGTCTCGAAATACTGTTCGGGCTTGTCGGATTTTTTGGATTTTTTTGCAGGAACGTCTTCCGTTACCGGCGGTTCCGCGACTTCCCAGCGGAAGACAAAGCGGATGCCGGGATTGGCGACCGCCTGCCGTTTGAGCATATCGGTGAAATATTCGCGGGGAATGTCGATTTCGGTGAAGACCTCGAGGTCGGGACGCCACCGCTGAACGGTACCGGTACGTTTTTCCTTCCGTTCGAGGGGACGGACGATCAGTTCGGTGACGGGTTCGCCTTTCTCGAAATGGATTTCGGAGACATTGGTTCCGTCATAGGAACGGACTTCAAAGAACTCACTGGAATACTGGGTCGCACACGCGCCGAGCCCGTTGAGACCGAGGGAATACTCATACGCGGAGCCGTCGGAGTTATTATCGTACTTGCCGCCGGCGTAGAGTTCACAATAGACAAGCTCCCAGTTCCAACGCTGTTCGGCTTCATTCCAGCCGACGGGGATGCCGCGGCCGAAGTCCTCGATTTCGATGGATTTATCGCGGAACGCGGTAATATGGATGATATTCCCGAAGCCTTCCTTGGCTTCATCGACGGAGTTGGAGAGGATTTCAAAGACGGAATGCTCACAGCCTTCGAGGCCGTCGGAGCCGAAGATAACGGCAGGGCGTTTGCGGACGCGGTCCGCGCCTTTCAGGGAAGTGATCGATTGGTTATTATATTGTTCTTTCTTCTTCATAAAATTTCGTTTTGTGCAGATTTTTCGTACTATCAATAGGTAGAAAAATGACCGGAACGGTCATTTTTCAATTTTTTATCGCCTACGCGGCGGGCGCACAAAGGGGCTCAAACGCCGCCCCTTTGTGAATTGCCGGCTTGGAAATCGTTCGGGGGACTCGGCCTTGAGGCCTCAGACATACAGCGGTTTGCCCGCATTCAGACCCTTCGGGAGAGACAAGGTGTCGTGCAAATCTGTCCAAATTGTATGTTCAGTAGAAACAGCCGTGAGGGAAAACTGCAAATTTAGGTTCCACCTTTTTGATAAACTGTATTTCTGTTCTTCCGTGCGATCTGCTGAGTGAACACTGCTGTCTGTTTGAGCCCTCAAGGGCGAGTCCCACATACGTCAAGCCGGGAATTCATAAAGGGGCGGCGTCTGAGCCCCTTTATGCGCCGTCCCGCGTAGGGACATAAAATTGAAAAATGACCGGAACGGTCATTTTTCTTCCTTTCGCCCCGAAGGGGGTTTCCCGGCTGTAAGCCAACCTTACTTCAGAGGAATGATCGGTGCGCCGCCGGATGCGGAGGTGATTTCCGCTACGAGAAGCGTTGCGCGGCTCATCATCGTGGTTACAAGTGCAGGGCATGCCTTGCGGAATTCGTTCGCTACGTCGATCGTCTTCCAGTCGATTTCGTCGCGGGTACCGGGATTGAATACCAGCATGACGGCGAACGATACGGAAAGGGAGAACGGTCCTTCGGGTTCAAACTGAAGGGTACGGTTGTAGGTTACCTTTACGCCTGCCTGACCGGCTACCTGCGCGATGATGGTGTCCTTGCCGTTCAGCTTCATCTGGCCGCTCGGCTGTACCGGATGTACTTCGTAGCTTACGTTTTCAAGAACGATGCGGCGTTCTGCGAGGAAGTAACGGTTGAAGTCAAATCCTTCGGGAGTTTCGTACTTCTTTGCGGAGGTTACAGTCTGCGCGTCTACTTCGCTGGTTTCTGCTGCGGCGTTGTTTTCAACTGCCGGATTTTCATTTTCGTTTTCGTTTTTCTTGTTCTTACCAAAGATAGGCATTGGTTTGTACCTCTTGTTTCTGTATTTTTTGTTTTATTTAAATTATTAATTTAAATCAGTTTGAGAAAATTATACGTCTTTTTCCATCATTTTCAGGATCGTCCAGCCGTTTTCCCGGCGGTATGCCGCGATCAGACCGTCCGATACCTGCGAAATGTAATCGTATGTGAACTGCAGGACGATGTTTCCTGCCGTATCAATCATGCCGACACGGCCGTCTTCCGTTTTCAGCGTTGCCAGACCGCACACGAACGGGGTTGCCGACGTGTAGATCGGCTGGGCGATCCATTCGCCCGTGTAGTCGATAAATCCGTACCGGTCGTCCTTCGACAGCAGAATCATGCCGTCCGAATAGCCTTCCAGCTGATATCCCGCCGGAAGCTCGTATTCCGAACCGTCCGGACGGATCAGGATGTGTTCGTCCCGCATGAGACGGATCCGGCGGACATACGCCCAGTTGTAGGCGTCAATCGTCTGGGTACGGACTCTGGTCAGACCGTTTTCGAAATAATAGAAACCGATATTCTCGATGCCGTTGGTCAGCGGCTTCACCAGATTGGCGTACCCGTCGCGGTTGTGCTCGTTGAAGTAGTAAATCCACGTTTCAAACGCACGCTTGCCGTTTTCGTCGATAAAGTACATACCGTTCCGGTTTTTCGTCGTTGTAACGGCGGCCAGTCCTTCCGAGAATGCGAACGCGTCCGTGAAATCGTAGCCGGTCACCATGCCCACGCCTTTGTTGACGTACGCCATCTTGCCCGTCACGCCGTTTTTGTCCGTGGTAATCGACGAATCCGTTTTGCCGTAGGAAGCGGGATAGTCGAAGTTCAGACCGCGTCCTTCTTCCAGTTCATCGTACTCGGTACGGATGAAATTTTTGCCGTCCATCGCCAGATAGACATACTGGGTCTCGCCGGTTTCGGAGGTACGGTAAAACAGAGGACGGTCGTACCGGTCACGGGCAAACGCGGGAGCGTACACCGTTTCGTCCATAACGGACAGCGGCGTTGCATCGGATGCGATCATCGACAGGGTTTTGCCGTCGTCCATGAGGATATATCCCATGTAAAGTTCGATCGCCGGACGCTGTTCCTGCACGGATTTCTCCGTGACATAGTATTCGCTGTCATCCAGAGGATAATGAATGACCTTCTGGATTTTTTCGCGGTTTCGCAGAGAGTACCGCTCCGGAAGCTGGAACGAGAACGTCATTCTGCCGAGAACCGTTTCTCCCGGGACATACGTCCCCGTCACGACCTTCGGAACAGAATCCGCTTCGTCCGTTTCCGCCGGTTCCGCATTTCCGGAAGCATCTTCGCCTTCTGCCGGTTCGGGTTCCGCCGGCGGTACAAAATTCAGTCCCGCTTCGGAATACGAAATCCCGGAGATGTGATAGCCTTCCGAGAGAAGCTTGTCTACCGTAAACGCACCGGTTCTGTCCGTCCGCAGGAGCTTGTCTGCCAGTTGTTTTTCGTCATAGACGCTCTTGACGGACTTGGTCTCGTAACTGCTGAGATCAACTCCGCTGCCGCCTCCGCCACTGCCGCCGGACATTCCCTGTGACGGATTTTCCGCCGTCTGCGAGGAATCTTCCGGAAGAATGTCTTCCGGTTCCTCTTCAAGGTAATCGTCGCCGATCAGTTCTGACGGGTCGAAGAACATCGACGGCCCGGTCTGGGTCTGCGGCAGGGGATCTTCGAAAATCACGCCGAGAACTTTGTAGCGATCCAGGAAAGAAAAGTCATAATACCCGAGAAAATACAGCAGCACAAGCATCGCCGCACCGAACACCAGTACGGCTGCGAGAAGCCGCAGAAGCTGTTTTTTGAATTTTCTGAAAAAATATTTCACGGAACAAAAATATAACTAATGGCTAATAGCTAATGGTGAATGACTATGCAAAACCATCCGTCAGCCGAACAGCCGGAAAGTCTGCCATAGTCCTTAGTCATTCACTCTTAGTTCTTAGTCAATTTCAATGAGTCTTGCCACACGATTGCCCGCACCGCCGGTCACATACTGCATACGGCCGAAATACGGAGTTTCGTGGCTGAAGTGGAGGTGTCCGGTAAACAGTGCCTTGATCGCCGGTTCGTTTGCGATGTATTCGGTCGCTTCGGCGGTGATTTCGTCGGGACACTGCTGACGGAACCGGTGGTCGTCATAATCGCTCATCATCTCTGCCGGTGTGCCGGTGAAATATGCGATCTTTACGCCTTCGACATTGCGGCGGTAGTTGTAGAATTCGTCGGTATGCATCGGATTATGCATGAACAGCAGGATCGGCAGACCGCGCTGTACTTCCGCCTTCAGAGCATCGAGCTGTTCCTGTTCAAAGCGGTAGTAGGAGTTGTCGATCGCAATCAGATTGATGCCGTTCACAACGCGGGAGCAGAAACGGATATCGTTCTTGAACGCCGCCTGTACCTTGTCGAGACTCTGGTCACGGTACGCCTTGTCTTCCCATGCTTCGCCGACATACAGACTGAATTCATGGTTGCCCGCCGCGAAGAAGCAGTCGTTTTCGTCGGTGAATTTCTTCGCCGCGTCAATGTTCGCTTCGGACACAAAGTCGAGCAGGTCGCCGGTATGCACCAGAAGCGCGTCCAGTTCCTTCGATTTTTCAATGCTCCATGCAAGCGCATCTTCGCCGTCGCCGAACACCTTTTTGCGGCCTTCCGCGAGCTTGTTCTTGCGTTCGTTGTCACGATCATCCGCAAGACAGAGATGCGTATCCGAAATATGCAGCAGTCGGAACGGCTTTTCCGCACCGAGTGTTAATTTTGTAGTAAGAAGTTCTTCCATAATAACTCCGTTATAGCTAATAGCTAAGAGTGAATAGTGAATAACTATACGAAATTGTCCGTCTGTCGGCAAAATGTAAAGCCAGCCATAGCTCTTAGTTATTCACTCTTAGTTCTTAGTTATTTATGATATTTGCTTCCCGCGTTGATTTCGGCCGCGCGGTAGAGCTGTTCCAGCAGCATCACGCGGAATAATTCGTGCGGGAAGGTCATTTTTGATACCGACAGACGAAGGTCGGCGCGGCGTTTGAGGGATTCGTCCAGCCCGTGGGACGAGCCGATCAGGAAGCAGACTTCCGAGACGCCGGACGCCGCGAAGCCTTCCATTTTTGCGGCAAGGTCTTCGGACGAAAGTTCCTTTCCCTCGACGCACATCGCCACAACGGCGGCACGCGGGGGGATCGCCTCCGTAATACGGACAGCTTCCCGTTCAAGCGCACGGGCGATGTCTCCGTCGGTGGGATCTTTCGGGAGTGCCTCCGGCTTCGGTTCGATCACCGTCACGGAATAGGCGCGGGACATCCGTTTGAGGTAGTCTTCGCACGCCGCACGGAAATAATCCACGGTGAGCTTGCCCATGGCAATGATACGGATTTTCAGCATGGCGGTTCTCCCTTATTTCAGAAATGTCAGTTCGATGTAGTTGATCCCGATCGTAACGATCATCGGCATGAGGATGTACATGAGTTTGCGCGCCTTCGCCCGGCGTTCGGGCTGCCTGGCGAGGAACTCACGTTTTTTGTCGTCCGGCCACCCGGCGGGGAGATCATCCCATGTCCGATCCACGTTGTTGACCGTAAAACCGTTGAGACAGAAAAAAGCGATAAAGACCGCTGCCGCACCGAGCATATAGGCAGTCGAACCGATGTAGTAAATGGCCATGATCCCGGTACGTCCGGCAAGCAGGATGATGAGCCGCAGGAGGACGTAGAACAGGATAAAGTTCAGGAATAAAGCCCCCAGCTTACGGAGAGAATCCTGTGGTTTTTTCATGGGCGGAAGTACCTTTCATAACATAAGCTGCACGTTGTCAGCCGAAAAGTTTTGATCGACCTTTTCCAAAAGGTCGCGGGTTCTTAGGGCAGAGCCCTGAGTCGCGGACCGCAGTCCGCGAAATCTCCTTTGACTTCCAAGGAGTTCCTCTTTTTGGTTCTTTTTCTCCTCGATAAAGGAGAAAAAGAACAGAGGTAATTTGGTATTCTAAATTTCAGTTCAGCAGATCTTGCAGGCACCGTTCTTGCGAACGCTGAGAATATGCGTAGCACCTTCGCCGAACACACCGTTCATCTTTGCAGCAAATTCCGCCGTCTTTTCGGTCGGAATGAACGCCTGAATCGTCCCCGCGAAACCGCCGCCGTGAACTCTGCACGCACCGCCGACTTCCGCAACCACACGTTCCGCGATGCACAGTGCCAGAGACAGACCCTGTTCCTGTACGTTCTTGGTCGTGTAAACATTCTGGAGGAACTTGAAGCTGCTGTTGCCGGACGCAGTAACGCCTGCAAGGAATCCGGCGGTATCCCCGGCCTTCAGCGCGTCAACCTGACCTGCAACGCGTTCGTTTTCCGCGAAGAAGTGGTACGCTCTCATGATCGCACGGTCGCCGAGTTCTTCACGCAGAGCCGCACCGTTTTCAGCAAGAGCCTTGTCCAGCGTACAACGGCAGGTCTTGCGGAGTACCGGAACACCGAGCTTCGCCGCAACGGACTTCATTTCCGCAGGAACGGACGCATAGTCTTCGTTGAGGTCAGCATGGTTGCCGCCGGTGTTGACGATGCAGAGGCTGTAGCCTGCCGCAGTAAGGTCAAAGTCGAGTTTTTCAATAATGGGATTGGTCGGGTCTTCGAAATCGATGGTGATGAAGCCGCCGACTGCACAAGCGGTCTGATCCATCAGGCCGCAGGGCTTGCCGAAGTACTTGTTTTCCGCAAACTGCGCCATCTTTGCGATTTCCACATTGGAAACCTTGCCGTCGTTGTAGAGATAGTTGAGGATGTTGCCAACCATAACTTCGAACGCCGCAGAGGAGCTGATGCCGGAACCCTTGAGAACGTTGGACGTGGTGTACGCGTCAAAACCGCCGACTGCGTAGCCCGCATCAAGGAACGCGCGTTCCATACCGGCGATGATTGCCGCGGAGGTGAAGAACTTGGATTCGTCGGGAGCTTCTACCGCTGCGGGAGCGACCACGTCTTCCGGGAAACCTTCGCTCTTGATGCGGATGACACCGTCGTCGGTCTTCTTGACAACCGCAAGGATGTCGAGGTTCACGCTCGCCGCGATGACGCGGCCGAAGTTGTGGTCGGTATGGTTGCCGGAAATCTCGCTTCTGCCGCCGACGGAGTAAAGGGAAATATCGCCGTCGCCGTAGAGAGCCGCAAACTCGTCCGCCGCCTTGGCATAGCGTTCACGCTGGCCTTCCACCTTATCGGCCGGAACGGACAGCCCGTCAGTCAGTGCCGCGTCGATCCCGCCGACGAGGATGGTATTCTTCAGTTCAGAAATAGTCATGACAGATGCCTCTCTTTGTATGTAAAGAATTTGTATTCGTATGGGTATCAGATATATTATACCATAATTTTGTCATTAGGCAAGCGGTATAATGTTAAAATTTATTTTTTGAAATATTTGGTACTGTTTTGGGGGAGTTTCTTGGGGGAACCTTTTGAGGAAAGGTTCCCCCAAACCCCTTCCAAACCTTTTTAGGCGGTTGTAGCCGGTTTGTTTGGCTGATAGGATGGGGAGGGGGCTTTTTGAAATATACCGTGGAGTTCGGCTTAAGAGTGTTCGACCCGTTGACATGGGGCTGGTTTGAAATTCTACGAAAATCGTTCTGGGGAAGTCAGGCTCCGCCAAGACCCTGACTTCCCGCGCCATGTTGCGACTGCATAATTTAGTACGTCAATTTTGAATTCAGCTACGGTTTGTTGGATTTCCGCGCGTCTTGGCTCGCCCGCCGTCCGCGCTTTGCGTTCGTTCGGTCGGCTGACATACAGTTTTCTTCGAAAAGCACGAACGGCGTCAGCCAAGGAGTGCGGGGGATGACAAAATGTAGCTGAATTCAAACGTGACGCACCTCATCAACGTATCTCCCTACGGCAACGGAAGTCAGGGTCTTGGCGGAGCCTGACTTCCCCAGAACGATTTTCGAAGAAATTCAAACCAACATCATGTCAGCGGATGGGATCAACGATATGGCTACGCACAAACCCAAGAAAATCCCCTTCAAACAAAAAATCTGCACAGTCGAAATCCCTGTAGCAGTCCAAAAAGGTTTTGGAAGGGGTTTGGGGAAACCTTTTCCTCAAAAAGGTTTCCCCAAGAAATCCGCACCTACAAAATTTTATAGCCATAAAACTATTTTTTAAAATCATTTAATATGTTTTTAAGAATTGACAACCTGCCAAATCTATGGTAACATATAGAAAAACAATAATCCTATCTCAAAGGAGGGTTTGTCCGTATGGACGATGTCTCCCATATTCTGGAGATCCGCGGGGTCTCCAAAGCCTTCGGCGAAACCCGCGTTATCCGCGACCTCTCGTTTTCTGTCGCGCGCGGAGAGTTTCTGACCGTCCTCGGCTCCTCCGGCTGCGGAAAAACCACCCTCCTCCGCATTATCTGCGGCCTCGAAGAAGCCGATGCCGGAAGCGTGTTTCTCGACGGACGCGACGTCACCGCCGCCGAACCCAACCTGCGCGAGGTCAATACCGTCTTCCAGAACTACGCGCTTTTTCCGCACATGACCGTCTTCGATAACGTCGCGTACCCTCTCCGGATTGCGAAAAAACGTCCCCCGAAGGAGGAAGTCCAACGCCGCGTCGCCGATGCCCTCGCACTGGTGCGTATGACCGGGTACGAACGACGGTTTCCGTCCGCTCTCTCCGGCGGTCAGCGGCAGCGCATTGCCATCGCACGAGCTGTGATCGGTCAGCCGCGCGTCCTTCTGCTCGACGAACCTCTCGGTGCGCTCGACCTCAACCTCCGCCGCCAGATGCAGACGGAGCTGAAAAATTTGCAGAAATCCCTCGGAATTACCTTTATCTATATCACCCACGACCAGGAAGAAGCCCTCAATATGTCCGACCGCATCGCCGTGATGCGGAACGGTACCTTCCTCCAGATCGGCACACCGTCCGAAATTTACGACAGCCCGCGCTCCGTTTACGTTGCACGCTTCGTCGGAGAAGCCAACATTCTCCCGTGTACGTTCACAAAAATGCTGGACGATACGTCCGCACAGGTCGATTTCGGCGGAATGCCGCTGACCGTGCGTCCCGGAAATCACGGCCGTACTTACCGGAACGGTGATTTCGTTCCCGCCGCCTTACGCGGAGAACAGATCAAGCTCTCCGATACCGGCACGTTCTCCGGTACCGTCACGGATGTCAGCTTTGCCGGCGGCGTTCTGCGGCTCACGCTCAGCTGCGGCAAAACTCCGCTCACCGCCATCCGCTACGGTCTGGACACCTCCGTCCACCCCGGCGATACCGTCCGGTTTGATATTCCCGCCCTCGCCGCCGTCCTCTGCGAAAGCGACGCGGACGATGCAGGGGAGGGACGTCTATGACGCGCAAAAACCGGCGTACCGCCACGCTCGCGGTTCTTCCGATGTACCTGTTCTCCCTCGTGTTCATCGCGGGACCGCTCGTCTATATGCTCGTCCTGTCGTTCATGACCCGTGATACCTTCGGCTTCACCGATACGTTCACCCTTGAAAACTACCGGAAAATTTTCGACGAGGTCTATTTCAAAACCTTTCTCGAATCCCTGAAGCTCGCGGCCGTTTCCACCGCCGCCGTTATCCTGATCGGCTACCCGTTCGGACTCAGCGCGGCTCTCCTGCCGCCGAAATACGCGAAATTTTTCCGGACGGCGCAGATGATCCCCTACTTCGTCAACTCGCTCCTGCGGCTGGTCGGATGGATCATCCTCTTCCGCGCAAACGGTCTGCTTGATAAAGTGCTGATGGCTCTCGGCATCACCGACGAACCGCTGAAACTGCTGTATACCTATCCGGCGGTCGTCGTCGGGATGATCTATGTCCTGCTTCCGTTCATGTTCCTGTCGGTTTATCAGGTCGCGGAAAAGCTCGATCTCACCCTCGTGGAGGCCGCGCGTGACCTCGGTGCCGGAAAAGTCCGCGCGTTCCTGTCCGTGACCCTTCCGCTGACAATGCCCGGCCTGAAAACGGGGATCATCCTCACGTTCATTCCGTCGATGGGACTGTTCTTCATCGCGTCCATCCTCGGCGGAAACAAGGTTGTCCTGATCGGCAGTCTGATCGAGGAACAGCTCATGCGGGCGCACAACCAGCCGTTCGCGGCGGCACTGTCGGTCGTCCTGATGCTCCTGACCGGTGTGGTCTGCGGACTTCTCATGAAAAAACGGAGGGATGTGTGACATGAAAAAATTCCGGAAACGCTCCCTCATCTATCCCGTCGTCATGACGGTGCTGACGTACCTGCCGATTCTCATTGTGGCGGTGTACTCGTTCAACGAAAGCAAACTTTCATCCAGGTGGGACGGCTTCTCCCTCAAATGGTACGCGGAGCTGTTCCGCGACGACTCGATTCTCGAAGCCCTCGGAAATTCCGTCTTTCTTGGCGTGACCTCGTCCGTTCTGGCGGCGGTCATCGCAACGGCGGCGGCACTGGGGATGGCAAAATCGAATCTCCCGCTGAAGCAGTGGGTGGAAAAACTCGCGCTTCTGCCGCTGATTATTCCGGAAATCGTCCTCGGGATGGTCTTTCTGGCGTTCTTCTCGCTGCTCGGTCTTCCGTTCGGGATGCTGACGCTCATCATCGCGCACACGGCGTTCTGCATTCCGTACATCTACACGGAAGTGGCGGCGGCTCTGGAATCGCTGGACTACTCCGCCATCGAAGCGGCGCGCGATCTCGGTGCGGGACGGCTGACGGCATTCTTCACCGTGACCCTGCCGATGCTCTCCCCGGCGATCATTTCTGGGATGTTCCTGTCGTTTGCGATGAGCTTCGACGACGTGATTATCAGTATTTTCGTGACAGGCGTATCGGTGAACACGCTCCCGATCAAGGTCTACACGCAGATCAAGACGGGGCTGTCGCCGAAAATCAACGCGCTGTGTACGATCATGCTCGCGGTATCGGTATTGTGCCTGACCGTCGCGGGAATGATAAAAAAGAGAAGAGAGAACAGAGAAGAGTGAACAGAAAAGGAAGATTTTTGACCTCTGGTCAAAAATCAGCAATTATTCTTCATTTATCATCATTCATTATTCATTTCACATACAGGAGGAAAAACCACATGAAAAAACTCGCGCTTATTCTTGCGTCCCTGATGCTGACATCCACGCTGACGGCGTGCGGCGGCTCCGACGTCGGCAAAAACGGTACGCTCAACCTCTTCACATGGGAAGGAATGTTCCCGGAAGAGGTTCTGACGGAATTTGAAGAAACCACCGGCATTGACATCAACTACGTCAACTTCGACTATGACGAGACCATGCTGATGAAGTTACAGGCGGCCGAAGGCGGCGACTACGACCTCATTATTGCGGATGACTACATTATCGAAACCGCCATTGCGGAAGGGCTGGTTCAGAAGCTCGACAAGACGAAGATTCCGAGCATCGGCAACGTGAATCCGCTCTATCAGGGACAGTTCTACGACCCGACGGACGAATACACCGTTCCTTACGGTGCGGGCGTACAGACAATCGTATACAATCCGGCAAATGTGACCACACCCATCGAAGGGTACGCCGATCTGTGGAATTCGGCTCTTGCGGATTCCGTGGGGATCATCTCGAACTACCGCGTTATCAACGGGATGGCATTGAAGGTACTCGGCAAGAGCTACAACACGACCGAAACGGCGGACATTACGGCGGCAGGAACGAAGCTGAACGAACTTGCGCCGAACATCCGTCTCATCAAGGACGACTACATTCAGGACGACCTGCTCTCCGGCGAAATTGACGCGGCGGTTATGTACACTTCGCAGGTAACGATGGCGAAGATGACCGACCCGTCTCTGGAAATCGTATATCCGGAAGAAGGCATCGGCTTCGGTATCATGGCAATGTTTGTGCCCTCGAAGGCACCGAACGCGGACGCGGCGCACAAGTTCATCGAGTTCATTCTCGATCCGGAACGCGGCGCGAAGTGCTACGAATACCTCGGCTACTACTGCACGGCATCGGCATCCGAGCCGTACATTGCGGAAGAATACCGCAGCTTCCTGACGCTCCCCGCTGAATTCAGCAGGGACAACATGGAAATGATCGAAAATATCACCCCCGAAGCGGACGACGCCCACATCGCAGTCTGGACCGAATTCAAGGGTTTGTGTGAATAAGGATATTTTTTCTCGGGGAAACCTTTTTTAAGGAAAAAGGTTTCCCCGAACCCCTTCCAAAAACCTTTTTGAAATAAGATAAGACAAAGTGAGGTGCAAACTATATGTTTCGGGGGATGAGACGGAAGAAACAGCAGATTTCCGACGAGGAATGCGCGGCGGTTCTCGGGCGGGCGACATCCGGTGTGCTGGCGGTTCACGGGGACGGCGGGTATCCGTATGCCGTGCCTTTGAGTTTTGTGTATATGGATGACAAAATTTACTTCCACTGCGCGAAAACGGGACACAAAATGGACGCGATTCTTGCGGATGACAAGGTTTCGTTCTGCGTGATCGACAAGGACGACATCATTCCTGAGGAATTCACGACGTATTTCCGGAGTGTGATCGCGTTCGGACGGGCGGCGGTTGTGGAGGATCCTGTGGAAAAGCGCAGGGTTCTGCACAGCCTTGCGGAAAAGTATTCGCCGGAGATGCCGGTGTCCGCGGCGGACAGGGAAATCGACGGCAGCTTCGCGGCAGTCTGCATTGTCGGGATCACGGTCGATCACATGACCGGCAAAGCGGCGCGGGAACTGATGGGATAACCGTTTGTACGGGAAGACTGCTTCGGCACCTTCCCGTTTTTTCGTATTTCAATCTTCCCAAAACCCTTGCGCATCGCCGGGAAGTATAGTATAATAATCTTACCAATTTCATTTGTGCGAAAGGATTTCCATCATGCTGAAATTCACCGAAATGCGGATCCCCGCAGCCAATCTCGGCACTCCGAACGTTCTTCCCGACGTCAAGGCAGATTACACCTACCCGGTTCCTTCGCTGAATGCGGTTCCGGATCCGGCGGCAAACCTCCGTCCGGACGAATCCGCGTGGGTCCACAAGGGACGCATCCACTGTATGCTCCCCTACACCATGCAGGACGGCTATGACCGCAAGCTGACCGAAAAGCCGCTCAAGACCGCCGTTCTCGAAAACGAATACCTCCGTGCGGAATTCTCCACGGAGCTTGGCGGACGTCTCTGGTCGCTGATTTCCAAGCCCGAGGACCGCGAACTTCTGTTCCGCAACAACGTCTTCCAGCCTGCCAATCTCGCGCTCCGCAACGCGTGGTTCTCCGGCGGCATCGAATGGAACATCGGGATGATCGGCCACCATCCGTTCACCTGTTCGCCTCTGTTCATCGCGCGCTACAGGAACGCAGCGGGCGGCGAAACCCTCAAAATGTACGAATACGAACGCAAGCGCGGCATCGTTTACACCGTACAGGCGACCCTTGCGAAGGATAATCTCCTTGTCCGCGTCACCATCGAAAACCTCTCCGGCAAGGATACCTACGTCTACTGGTGGTCGAACGGCGCGTATCTCGAAACGCCCGACAGCCGCGTGATCGTTCCGGCGACAACGTATTACAACTACCCGTGGAGAGACGGCAAGCCGATGGTCGAAGTTCCCGAAGTTCCGAAGGATGCGTACTACCCGGCAAACCACGACCACGCCTACGACTACTTCTACCGCATGGAAGAAAACCGTCACCGCTTCATGTCCTATTACAACGGCGAAGGCAAGGGCTTCGTTCAGTTCTCGACCGACACCGAACTGGGACGCAAGCTGTTCGTATGGGGTACGCAGAAAGCGGGCGGACGCAACTGGAACCGCTGGCTGTCCCATGACGACCGTTACTATGCCGAACTTCAGGCAGGTCTTCTCCACTCGCAGTCCGAACAGCGTCCGATGAAGGACGGCGAAATCATCGAATGGACGGAAGGCTACGCGGCTTCCTCCGGCGATCCGGCGATCCTCCACGGCGAAGATTACGGCGCGGCAAACCATTATGTGGAAGATCAGATCGTGAACGACGGCCGCATTGCCCTCGTCTGCGATTCCGACGCATACTTTACTCCGGCGGAAGCGGAAGAAATTCTCTCCTACGGTTCCGGATGGGGCGCACTCGAAGAACTCGCACGGAAGAAGGCGGGGCTTGAAAACTGGCGTCTCAGCAATCTGTCCGTCTTCCCGGTCGAATCCGTGAAGGGCAAGCCGGAAGAAGACTTCCTGACCCTCCTCGAAACCGGAAAGCTCCCCGCACGTTCCGCAAAGCTCACCGAAGACACCGTTCTCGAATACTGCGCGGGTGGACGGTTCATCAAGGCACTCGAACTGGTCGAAGACAAAGACTGGTATACATGGCTCCAGCTCGGCTGTGCATACTATGAAGCGAAGACGTTCGACGCGGCGCGTATGGCGTTCGAAAAGTCCGTGAAGGCGGAGGAAAATGCCATCGCTCTCCGCACCCTCGCGTGGATATATGCGTCTGATGCGGAACACCGCGGCGAAAAATGCAAGGAAGCCGGCGTAAAGTGCATGATGCGTGCGGTCGAACTGGGCGGTACGGGCTACGTCCGTCTCATCATCGACGCGATCCGCTATATGCAGAAGTTCGGTACGGACGAGGATATCGTCGCGCTGATCGAATCCTGCGGCGATACCTATAAGACCAACGGCCGCGTTGCACTGTTCTACGCGCGCAGTCTGACCAGAATCGGCCGTCTCGACGACGCGGCGGCAATCATGAATTCCAAGCCGGAGGTTTCGGACATCCAGGAAGGCGAAGTTTCCACATCGGCGATCTGGCTCGACCTCTACCGGAAGATCATCGCACGCGACGAACAGCGTGACGGCGCAGACATCGCAGATGCGGAAATCTTCGAAAAATACCCGATCCCGCAGGAAATCGACTTCCGCATGAGCTGAGGAATGACTAAGAACTAATAGCTAATAGTGAATAGCTATGTCTGAATTGTAGGTCAGCCGACAGACGGACGATTTGGCATAGCTATTTACTATTCACTCTGAAAAGATACACGAAAATGCTGCATCCGAACCATCTGTTTCATCAGTACCGCGAAAAAATAAAATCTCTTTCCCGACTGGACAGGGAAACAATCCTGACCCCGCAATTTGAAATAGCACACGATGACGGTCTGACGCTCTATTATGCCCCGCACAACGAATACATCAACGAACAGGCGAAACTCCTTATCGTCGGAATCACGCCGGGATGGAGTCAGACTCTACATGCCTTTCAGACTGCAAAAAACGGAATTGAACAAAGTCTCACAGATGAAGAAATCTGTTTCCGGTGCAAAATGAATTCCCGGTTTGTAGGAACCATGCGAAAAAATCTGATTTCCATGCTGGATGAACTGAATTTACAGACCTGTCTGAATCTCCCGAGCTGTGAAGCACTGTTCATTCCGGAGAATCGCCTGCTGCATACAACATCCCTTATAAAATATCCCTGTTTTTATAAAGGAAAAAACTACAGTGGTCATACCCCGGCAATTTCCAATGCAGAAATTTTAAAAAGATATTTTCAAACCGAATTTTCGGAAGAACTGCGCTGTCTGGACAATGTCCGTTTGATTATTCCGCTGGGAGCCGCTGTGGAACGTGTTTTCCGGGAGCTGTACCGGGAATCCTTCCCGTGTAAACCAAAAATTCTGTGGGGATTTCCGCATCCTTCCGGATTAAATGCCCGCAGGACAGACCGGTTCCGGGAAAACCGCGAAGCCATGCTCTGTATTCTCAATGAATGCGGATTTTAATTTGTATTGAACAGAAGACATAATATTTTTTATAATATTTATCATGAAAAACAAACCGTTCAAACTCGTCTCTCCCTACAAACCGACCGGCGATCAGCCCGAAGCCATCGAACGGCTCACCGCAGGGCTGGAAGCCGGCATGAAATACCAGACCCTTCTCGGCGTCACCGGCTCCGGCAAAACGTTCACCATGGCAAACGTCATTGCCAACCTGAACCGTCCGGCGATCATTCTCTCGCACAACAAGACCCTTGCGGCGCAGCTCTGCTGTGAATTCCGCGAATTTTTCCCCGAGAATGCCGTCGAATATTTCGTGTCCTACTACGATTACTATCAGCCGGAAGCCTACGTCCCCGGAAAGGATATGTACATCGAAAAGGACTCCTCCATCAATGACGAAATCGACAAGCTCCGCCACAGCGCAACTTCCGCGCTGTTTGAACGCCGCGATGTCATCATCGTGTCGAGCGTATCGTGTATCTACAGCTTAGGGCCGCCGGAAGAATACGCCGGACAGGTCATCGGACTCCGTCCCGGTCTGGAAATTTCCATGCGCGAACTGATGGCGCGGCTTGTTTCCATCAGCTACGAGCGCAACGATGTGCAGTTTGTCCGCGACAAATTCCGTGTGCGCGGCGACGTTCTGGAAATTTTCCCCGCCGGATTCTCCGACCGTGCCATCCGCGTGGAATTTTTCGGCGATGAAATCGACCGGCTGGCGGAATTCAATCCCGTGACCGGTCAGGTTCTCGAATACCTGACCTACGCCCCCATTTATCCGGCAACGCACTACGTTGTCGATCCCGCGATGCGCGAATGTGCATTTGAGGAAATCGAAACGGAAATGGAAGAACGTGTGGAATGGTTCCGGTCGCAGAACAAGCTGCTGGAAGCACAGCGTATCGAGGAACGCACCCGCTACGACCTCGAAATGCTCCGGGAAGTCGGGTTCTGCTCCGGCGTGGAGAACTACTCCCGCATTTTCGCCGGACGTGCCCCCGGTTCCACGCCGTACACGCTCCTCGACTATTTTCCCGACGACTATATCATGTTCATCGACGAAAGCCACGTCACCATTCCGCAGGTCGGCGGCATGAGCGGCGGCGACAAAGCGCGCAAGCAGAACCTCGTCGATTACGGCTTCCGTCTGCCTTCCGCGTACGACAACCGCCCGCTGACGTTCGGCGAATTTGAAAATAAGCTGAATCAGGTAGTCATGGTATCGGCAACCCCGGCGGATTACGAAGCGGAGCACGCCGAACAGGTGGTCGAACAGATCATCCGTCCGACGGGACTGGTTGACCCCGAAGTGGAAGTCCGTCCCGTGGAAACGCAGATCGACGACCTCCTGATTGAAATCCGCGAACGGGTAAAGAAGGGCGAACGCGTCCTTGTCACGACCCTGACGAAAAAAATGGCGGAAGACCTGACGGAATTCCTCGACGAACGCGGCGTACGCGTAAAATATATCCACCACAACATCGATACGATGGAACGTACGGAGCTTCTTCGGAACCTCCGCATGGGACTGTTCGACGTACTGGTCGGCATCAACCTCCTGCGCGAAGGGATCGACCTGCCGGAAGTCACGCTGGTAGCAATCCTCGACGCGGACAAGGAAGGTCTGTTCCGCAGCACACGTTCGCTGATCCAGATGATCGGCCGTGCGGCGAGAAACGCAGACGGGAAGGTCATTCTGTACGCAGACAAAATGACCGCGTCCATGCAGGCGGCGATTGAAGAAACGGAGCGTCGCCGGACGATTCAGCTGGCGTACAATCTGGAACACCATATTATCCCGAAGACAATCGAGAAAAAAATCGGCGGTCTGATCAAAATCGCGGCGGACGGAACCGTCGAAGACACAGACGGCAACGTAAAGAAGCGCGGCAGAGGCAGAAAGAAAGCCGACGCGGCGGCACCCGTCACAGGTGAAACGAAGGAAAGCGAACTCGAACGTCTCCGCGCAGAGATGGCGCAGGCGGCGAAGGAACTGCGCTTCGAGGAAGCGGCGTATCTGCGGGATAAAATCCGCGCTTTGGAAGCGGCGAAGTGAAGAGACACCCCTCCGGGGTGGAAGGAAAACGCCCCTTCGGAGCGAAAGGAAGAAAAAAGTACCCGTTGGGTACTTTTTTCAATTTTATGTCCCTGCGCGGGACGGCGCATAAAGGGGCTCAGATGCCGCCCCTTTATGAATTCCCGGCTTGGCGTTCGGGGGACTCGCCCTTAGGGGCTCAAACAGACAGCGGTTTGCACTCAGCAAATCGCTCGGAAGAACAGGGATTTCGTTTTGCTGAAAGGTGAAACTGACATTTCAGTTATCCCCCGTTATCCCTCACGGCTGTTTGTAGTGAACTTACGGTTTGGACAGATTTGCACCCAAACCTTGTCTCTTCCTGAAAGTCTGAATGCGGGCAAACCGCTGTATGTCTGAGGCCTCAAGGCCGAGTCCCCCGAACGTCAAGCCAGGAATTCACAAAGGGGCGGCGTTTGAGCCCCTTTGTGCGCCGTCCCGCGTAGGGACATAAAATTGAAAAATGACCGGAACGGTCATTTTTCTTCCTTCCAATGCAAACGAACAGTCTGCACTTTCCTCCGCCCCCCCTTGACAAGGGTACCAAAAGTATGGTAATATCTTATTACCGATCAACGGAATACGTTATAGCAAAGGATAACATTATGGGAAAGATTACCTTTATGGGCGCAGGCAGCACCGTGTTCGCAAAAAACGTGCTGGGCGACTGTATGCTCACCCCCGCGCTCCGCGACTTCGAACTGTCTCTCTATGACATCGACGCGGAACGTCTCGAAGAATCCTACATCATGATCGACGCTCTCAACAAGAACATCAACGAAGGCAGAGCAAAGATCACCAAGCACCTCGGTATCCCGAACCGCAAGGAAGCTCTCCGCGGCGCAAACTTCGTCGTTGACGCGATCCAGGTCGGCGGCTACGAACCCTGCACCGTGACCGACTTCGAAATCCCGAAGAAGTACGGCCTCCGTCAGACCATCGCGGACACCCTCGGCATCGGCGGTATCTTCCGCGCGCTCCGTACCATCCCCGTTCTCGAAGGCTTCGCCGAAGACATGGACGCAGTCTGCCCGAACGCATGGTTCCTCAACTACACCAACCCGATGGCGATGCTCGCCGGTTATATGCAGCGTTACACGCCCATCAAGACCGTCGGTCTCTGCCACAGCGTACAGGTCTGCTCCCGCGGTCTGCTGAACACCCTCGGCATCGAATACAAGGAACCGATCAAGGAACGCATCGCCGGCATCAACCACATGGGCTGGCTCCTTGAAATCGAAGACGCGGACGGAAACGACCTCTATCCCGAGATCCGCCGCCGTGCAATTGCGAAGCTCGAAGAAGAACTTGCCAAGGGCAACTCCACCTTCGGCGATCTCACCCGTTACGAATACATCCGCCGCTTCGGTTACTACTGCACCGAATCCAGCGAACACAACGCCGAATACAACAACTTCTTCATCAAGTCGAAGTATCCGGAACTCATCCAGAAGTACAATATTCCGCTCGACGAATATCCGCGCCGCTGCGTCAACCAGATCGCCGGATGGAAGAACGACCGTGAAAAGTACCTCAAGGGCGACGTCAGCCACACCAGAACCCACGAATACGCATCCTACATCATGGAAGCCATGGTTACGGACAATCCGTACAAGATCGGCGGCAACGTCATCAACAACGGCCTGATCCCGAACCTTCCCGCTGAAGCCTGCGTCGAAGTTGCGTGCCTTGTCAACAAGTACGGCGTACAGCCGACCCAGCAGCCGCCGCTCCCGCTCGCACTCGCAGCCATGAACATGACCAACATCAACGCACAGCTCCTCACCATCGAAGCCGCTGTGACCAAGAAGAAGGAATACATCTATCAGGCAGCGATGCTCGAACCCCACACCTCCGCGGAACTCTCCATCGACGACATCGTAGCCCTCTGCGACGACCTCATCGAAGCCCACAAAGGCTGGCTCCCGGAATACAAGTAAAATATGCTTTCTCGGGGGAACCTTTTTTGAGGAAAAAGGTTCCCCCGAACCCCTTCCAAAAACCTTTTCAAACAAATGAGTTGATGAAGTTGGGTGCAGATTTGAAGTTTGAAAAAGGAGGTTTGCTATGACAGCAAAAGAACGGATTCTGAATGCAGTGACCGGGAAGCCGGTGGATCGGGTGCCGTGGTCGCCGTTTCTGGCGTATTACTGGGAACATCTGCCCGAAGAGGAACGTGCCTGCGGACAGATTGAATACATGAAGAAGATGGGAGCCGATCCGCTGCTCCGGGGATTTCATCTGCTGTACCGCAGCGAACGCCGGAACTGCGAAGTTCTCTCGAAACGGGCCGGGAATACGATCACCAACACGTTTGTGACCAAAGTCGGTTCGCTGACGGAAGTACGGACGTATTCGCCCGAAGCCGATTCATGGTTCCTGACCGGGCATTCCGTCCGGACGGAAGAAGATTTCAGGACCCTGCAGTACATCATGGAAAACATCGTGATCGAGGAAAATCTCCGGGATTTTGAGAACGCTTTCAGACATCTCGGGAACGACGGACTGTATGTCCCCTCCATCGGGCTGCATTCCAAGACGGCGTTCCAGTCGCTCGTGGAACAGTGGTGCGGAACGGAAGCATTGGTATATGCACTCTGTGATTTTCCGGACGTTGTGGAGGAATGCCTTGCCGTGATGCAGGAACGTGACCGGGAAACCGTGCGTATCTCGGTGCAGTCGTCGGCGGAGGTGTTCAACTTCTTTGAAGACAGCTCCACGACCAACATCAGTCCGGCAATGTTTGAGCAGTACACGGCTCCGGAAATCAACGAATGGGGACGGATGATCCACGCGGAAGGGAAGCTCCTGCTCCATCATGCGTGCGGCCATCTGAAAGACCTGCTTCCGAAGATTGCGGAAACGGAAATCGACATTCTGGAATCCGTTTCGCCGCCGCCGACCGGAAACGTAAGCATCGCGGAATGCGGACGGAAACTTCCGGAACACATCGCCATCATCGGCGGGATCGAACCGACGTTCTTCCGGAACTGTACAATGGAGGAACTGGAACAGTGCGTCACGGAACTTCTGAACGACCGGAAGGGAAGCCGCTACGTCCTCGCCAACAGCGACAGCTGTCCGCCCGGCGTGGAATATGAGAAATTCCTTCTCGTCAGCGAACTGGTGAGAAAGTTCCGGTAAGAGACTATACACAAGCGGATTCGGAATCCGGCGGAGGATACGCCGCCCCTATCGTGTCCGAACGTTCCCATTTCAAAGGCGAAACTCGCTGAAATATGCACTTCCTGACCGAAAAACGTGAAATGTTACTATGCGTTGCTTGCAGCAACGGGAATTTTATTATATAATTAGGGCATCCGGCGAGAGAAAGGAAGTGCCCTGAATGTTAAACGAAAATATCAAAGCAGTCCGAAAAGCCAAAGGATTATCTCAGGAGGAACTCGCGGGCAAATTGAATGTCGTCCGTCAGACGATCTCCAAATGGGAGCAGGGATTATCCGTTCCGGATTCCAATATGCTGGTGACACTGTCAGAAGCACTTGAAACTCCGGTAAGTGTTCTGCTTGGTGAAACCGTCACTGAGTCAAAAGCAGACGCCCTGCAAGTGATTTCCGAAAAATTAGAGATCATTGATTTACAGCTTGCATTGAGCAGAGACGAAAAAAGGAAAAAGCATCGGTTGTTCTATATCCTGTCGTGTACGGCGATCCTTATAATTTATATACTCCTGATGAAATTCGGCAGCCCGTACTTAAGTTGGGATTACAGCGACCCCGAAACCGCTGTTGTAGGAGTTGCTCTGCACGCATTTGAGTGGATATTTGTACGATTGTCTCCAGTGGCTCTTATCGGGTCAATCGTTGGTCTTATTCTGACAAGAAAGAAAATATAAACTCCCCAAAACGGGGAGTTTTTCTGTATTCTCTGTTTGACTCCTTATCCGGATTCCCGTATAATGAGAATGCGATCGCAAAAGTCTATGATTTGGAGGAATTTTATGAACCTTACCGAAAAAATCCGCACTCTCCGTGAAAACGCGGGACTGACTCAGGCGGAACTCGCCGAAGCGGTCGGCGTGTCCGAAAAGGTTGTGTCCAAATGGGAATGCGGCGAAACCAAACCTTCTGCCGAGGTTCTGCCCGCGCTGGCAGACTCTTTCGGCTGTACCATTGATTCTCTGTTCGACCATCCGCATGACCTGCGCGGCGATCTGCTGAATTCCGTGCGGGAGTATATCCGTGCGGCCGATCCGGCGGACGTGTTCGACCGGATGCAGGAGATCGTGTCCTACATGGCGTTCGGCGCGGAAATCCGTCATAGTGAAGACGGCGGATGGTATACACCGGAAGTGATGCAGGAAATCATCGGTGAATGGCAGGAGCTGATCGACAGGGACGATCCGCGTCCGCAGATTTTCAACTCCCCGTCGGACGAAATGGAAATGCTCACGAACATCCGCAATGACCGGCTGAAATTTGCGGTTCTTCAGCAGTATCCGGGAGATATGTTTGAAAACATCCTTGACCATTACGAAAATTACCGGTATATCTTTGAATTTCTCACCATGCCGGGAGCCGACTCCCTGCTGAAAGCGGCGTACGGCGGTACGCTTCCGTCCGATGTCACGGCGGATTATGCCTGTGAAATGACCGGCGCGGCACCCGAAACCGTCACGGCATTCTTCAAGCTGACACAGGCACGGGAGATCCCCGCCGTTATCAAGGGAGAAGAAGTCACGATTTACCGCTGGTGCTGGTATGAGGGAACGAATCTGCGCGCAGTTATCGCGGCTGCCTACATGATTTCGGAAAAATGGGGAGGTCACCGATGAGCAATTTTGCAGAAAACTTAAAAAATCTGCGGAAATCCGCCGGACTGACGCAGACCGACCTTGCGGAAAAGCTGTTCACTTCTCCGCAGACAATCTCCCGCTGGGAAAGCGGCGACGGTGAACCCTCGCTCGACCTGCTGATTTCCCTTGCAGAACTCCTTGACGTAAGTGCAGACCGCCTCATCTCCGGGAAATCCATCCCGGAACCGGAACTGTTCGACGGAATCGCGCAGTATATCGCCGGTATGCCCGCCGAAACCGCCGACCATGACGGCTTCCGTCTGTTCCGGCAGATTCTGAACGGCTTCCGCCGCCGGTATTTTCCGGACAGTACCGCCGGCGAACACCCGACGTACTCCACGCTTCACGCCGGAGACCTGCGCGGTTTCTATGCCGACCGTGAGGATACCCCGCAGATGTTCGTTATGTACGACAGCCTTTCCGGTGAATCCGATGCCATCGCACAGGCAAATCTTCCGGAAATTTTTGCCGCACTGTCGGACGAAACCACCCTCCGCGCCGCGCTGAAGATATACGAAATCCCGTATTACCGGATGTACGACGCCGAATCGCTCGCAGATGTGCTGACCGTTCCGGAAACGGAAATCGCCAAAGTCACCGAAAACCTGAAAACGCTCGGTCAGCTTACGGAATCGGCCATCCCGTACAACGGCGAAACCGTGACTGTCTATACCCGTATAACCAAACAAAATATCCGGATGCTTCTGGCGCTGACCCGTCTCCTGTACCGCTGCGGCACGGACGGAAATATGTGATGTCATCCCAAAGCAACGAAAACTCCCCGAAACCAAACGGGGAGTTTTTGTTTTGTCTTCCTATTATTCCGCTAACTGCCGCAGGACGATCACTTCCCCTGCCAGCCGGTTTACGGGAATCCCGGAAATCCGCAGATCGTGCCGGACGTTTCTCCTGTCATTCGTTTAAAATTCAGAATAAACGGAATTCCTCCGTCTTTTCCTTCACGTTCCCTCTCTTGATCTCGCTGATTCGCGCCTGCATTGCCCGTACAATGTTCGGATAGCGGTACGCCAGATTGCGCTGCTGTCCGAGGTCGTAGTCGAGGTTGTAGAGCTGCGGATCGCGGGAGTTCGCCGTTTCCGTATTCGTCGCACGCTGGAGGGGTACGCCGTCGTCCGGTTCGATGTACAGCCACTTCCCCTGCCGGAGGACTTTTCCGGTGCGCGTACCTTCCGCGTAGATTTCATGCCGTCCGAATCCATCCCCGCCGGTCAGCGCGTCAAAGAGCTTCACACCGTCGCCCGCCGGAATGTCCGTTCCGAACATTTCCGCAAACGACGCCAGCAGGTCAACCTGCGAAAACAGCGCGTGGCTCACGCCCGGACGGATGTGTCCCGGCCAGCTTGCGAGGAACGGAATCCGGATGCCGCCCTCGAACCGGCTGTACTTGCCGCCGCGCAGAGGCCCCGCCGGACGGTGTTCGCCGTTTAAGTCAACCGCGCGGTCAATATAGCCGTCGTCGAGAACGGGGCCGTTGTCGCTGGAGAAAATCACGATCGTGTTGTCCAGCAGTCCGTTTTCCCGCAGACAATCCATGATCTCCCCGACGCACCAGTCCATTTCGGCAATCACATCCCCGCGCGGGCCGAGTCCGGTCGCGCCTTCAAACCGTTTCGACGGCAGACGCGGAACGTGCGGCTGATGCAGAGCATAATACAGGAAGAACGGCCGGTCACGGTTCTCGTTCACGAACGTTTTCGCCCTCTCAAGGAAGGTTTCGGCAAGGTCTTCGTCCCGCCACAGTGCCGCCTGACCGCCTTTCATATAGCCGATGCGTCCCACACCGTTCACGATGGTCATATCGTGCCCGTGGGACGCCTTCATTTTCAGCAGTTCCGGATGATTCCGACCGTCCGGCACGTCAGGGAACGGATTTTCCGCCACATCGTACAGAACCGTAATCGGATCGTCCGGATCGAGATTCAGTACATTCCGTCCGTCAAAGTATACGCACGGTACCCGGTCGGCCGTCGCGGGGAAAATGAAGCATTCGTCAAACCCCACGTCCAGCGGCGTCCGGTCAACGGGACGGTTCCAGTCAATCGGAGCGGAGCCGTCGCTCAGTCCGAGATGCCACTTGCCGACCACCGCCGTCCGGTACCCGTTGTCGCGGAATAACTGCGGCAGGGTGTACACCCCTTCGTCAATAATGCACGCGGCATCCCCCGGCAGAATATGCACACCCTGCCGTCTCGACGGATACCGTCCGGTCATCAGCGAATACCGTGCGGGCGTACATACCGGCGACGTCGAATATGCCTGCGAAAACCGCAGTCCGCTCTCCGCCAGAGCATCCACATTCGGCGTGGCAATCTCCTCGGCACCGTAGCACCCGAGATCCCCGTACCCGAGGTCATCCGCATAAATAATCACAACATTCGGTCGTTTGTTTTCCATGACTATAATTTTTATATCCTCTTATCTGAAAAGGTTTTTGGAGGGGCGGAGTATTTGCTTCGCAAAAACTCCAAGGGAACCTTTTTCCTCAAAAAAGGTTCCCCGCGAAAATATTATTCAATCAATAAAAATAGGGTTCGTCCAGGCGTGCTTGCCGTCTTTGTCGATGACGGTGGCGCGGACATACTTGTATCCTTCGCCGATGTTGAATTCGGCGCGGGTGAGGGTGCCGTCGGCGGAACGGACGATGCGGGTCGGGTGCATATCGCTGTGGAGACGGATTTTGGAGACTTCGGAGCATTCGACCACAGCAACGCCGTTGTCTACATAGAAATTATAGATTTCCGGGCCGCAGGACGAATAGAATTCGCCGTTCTTCAGGGCCGCGAGAATCGCGTTGATGTTGTTTTCCGCGCGGACCATGACCCAGCCCTTGCAGTGGTGGTGCATTCCGTGACCGTCGTCGGTCGCAACGCCGTAGATCAGCTTGCCCTGACCGAGGATTTCATCCCAGTACGCCGCGTCGGTGTCCATATCGTCTTCGATTGCACAGCCGCTGTTCCAGATTTCCATGGCAAAGTTGCCTTCGAGCTTTTCGAAATAGCGCGCGGGCGTGGAGCTCCATTCGGGATGGCAGTAGATCGTCATGTTGCCGTGCGCGTGAATGTCGTCGAGATAGGGCTGGTATTCGAACTGATCCTTCGCCTTGCCGGAGTCGAGCTTCTGATCCTGATCGTAGCCGTTGCCGTCTTCCTTTGCGGGGCCGATGCATACGGTGTGGAAGCAGCGGAAGCCCTTTCCGTGTTCAAACGTGTTGTCGTATTCCATGCCCGGGAGGATCGTGATCGGTACGTCCGGCGCAAAATTGGTGTAGTTGTAGTAACGGTGGTCGGTCAGCGCGAGAAAATCGTAGCCGTTTTCGTGATGGAGACGGATGACTTCTTCGGGAGTACCGCGTCCGTCCGAACGGGTGGTATGGCAGTGAAGACCGCCCTTGAGCATTTTTTCCTTTCCTGCAAATGCCTGCTGC
>SVQN01000040.1 GCA_015065295.1 Oscillospiraceae bacterium | reverse complement strand
TCACGCCGGTCATAGTCTGCGGGGTGGTCGTGATGTTCATGGTGGTCATGACAGCCGCAGTGTTCGGGTTCGGACACCGGTTCTTCCCGGCAGTCCCGCGGTTCTCTCGTCTGGCGGCAGCCGCAGGTTCCGGTACCCGACGACGGTCTTCTTCTGGGTTCCCGGCGCACATTTCCGCCGAACACCTGTGCAGCTGCGGACGGTTCCTTTTCGCGGAGCAGGCGCAGGAGCAGTTCGTCCTCGATCATATCGCGCGGGGTGTTCATGTTTTTTCTGTAGTCCATTTCTTACAGGCTTCCTCCGAATTCAAACGTATTCCGTGAGGGGGTGTGTACTCCCCTCAACGTAAGTATATGGACTGCGTCGAAGAGGTGTCACAAAATTGTTTACGTTCCGGTACACTATAAAAACAAGAGTATTTTTGCGAATATAAAAAGCGAAGGTTCAAACCTCCGCTTTCATTTGTTCGATATATTGGAATTTACTCTCACAGGACTGGCTGAATAGTTGTTCTGGCACGCTCGTAGTCAGAAGACTTTACATAAATCACACAGGGATGAGAGGCATCACTGTTGATAAAAGGAGTCCCGTGATAACGATCTGCGTTGAATGGAGAAATGCTATTCTTTACTTGATATGCAATACCCGCAGAAGACAATGCAGATTGAAGCCGATATAACTGTTGGTCAGAGAATACTGTAATTAACTCTTTTCTGTTCAAAATATGAATCATAAGGGTTCCTCCTGTATAGTAATACAAATAACACACCAATTTCAAGTTTACCAATTTCTTTTATATTACTTTTATATTATATATTACAATTATGAATAATTCAAGGTTCCCTTTCCCGTCACTTGCATTCCGCGCAGGAATATGGTATAATTCTATCCACAACAAAATTTATGGAGTACTTCATGCAGGTAGAAATTTATACAGACGGTTCCTGTCTCAGAAATCCCGGTCCCGGCGGATGGGGTGCTGTCCTTGTTTACGGGACAAAAGAAAAAGAATTATCCGGCGGCGAACCGGACACGACCAACAACCGGATGGAACTGACGGCGGCGATTCAGGCTCTGTCCGCGCTCAACCGTCCGTGCGACGTTATTATGACTACGGATTCCAAATACCTCTGCGACGGAATGCAGAAGGGGTGGGCGGCTTCGTGGAAAAAACGGGGATGGAAAAAGGCCGACAAGTCCCCTGCCCTGAATCCGGACCTGTGGGATCAGCTTTTACAGCTTTGCGATATCCACAAGGTCACGTTTGTCTGGGTCAAGGGGCATGCCGGCCATCCGTACAACGAACGCTGCGACACCATGGCACAGGCGCGCGCACACGAATTTGATAGAAAATGAACGAAATGGAACTGAAACTTACCGGAATTCTGCTTGCGGTCTTCGGGCTGATTTCCATTGCCGCCATGATTCTGACCATTGTTGACAAAGTACGGGCGAAAAATCACGAATGGCGGGTTCCGGAAAACACGCTTTTATTGGTAGCCGCATTCGGAGGCGCGGCGGCCATGCTGGTGACAATGCTGATTATCCGGCACAAAACCCAGCACCGGAAATTCATGGGCGGTCTGCCGATTCTGCTGTTTTTTCAGGTCGTCCTTGTACTATGGTGCAATTTCCGGTTCGGTCTGTTCTGATGCACCATTCCTCCGGTTCCCGGAACATCTCTGTGGAAGCCAGCGACTCCGCCAGTTCTTCCGACATATATTCCAGAGCGGCATCGCTCATCACAACAGCTTTTGGCTTTTTGTCGAACGACAGGTCAAAGGCTTTTTTGTATACCGGGCTGTGGTGGCCGAAAATCAGGATATCGGATTTCTCCGCCCAGTCGGTGATTTCCTCATGGGACTGATTGAACGAACAGGAAAGCATAGTCGTCGTATTTCCGTACGCCGTTACGGATACAGCAGTGACCGGATGCGTGGAGCGGGAGAGATACATCCGTTCGTGCAGCAGAATTTCCGTATCGCCGAAGGGGTAAGTTTCCCCGAATGCCACGGTATGAACCTGCACGCCTTCCCTCTCCGCCGTATTGACCAGCGACTGGTACAGTTCCAGTTCCCGTTCGTCGATCGGTTCCGGGAGGACGAGGTTCCGCAGGACTTCCCGGTCACAGAGACGGCCGAGGTATTGCAGGTGCTTGTTATGGTAATGGGTCAGCACCAGTGTTTCCACTTCGCAGGAATGCAGTTCCAGCATTTCGTCGGTGAGTTCATACAGATAGCCGTAGGAACCGTCCGAAACGTCGCAGAACAGAATCTTTCCGTCGGATTTGAGGACGAAACCGTCGTTTTTGGACTGGGTGACATACGAAAAATAAACGTTCGGGCGGTCAAGTACCGATACAATGCCGACGGTTCCGAAAAACGCCGTGAGTACGGCGAGGATTCCGGCGGCAATCCGGCAGAAGCGGTGCCATGTTGTCGATACAAACGGAATCAGAATAATCATCAGGGTCAGCGGAAGAAGGAATGCTGCGGAAAATTTATAATTGACCGGAACCATGATATGTTCCCACTCCGCCATCGCTTCCGCAAGTCCGAGCATGAATGCACAGTAGCCGTTGATCGCTTTGCCGAGAAGGAACGTCAGGAAGCCGAGCGGGTACTGGAGAAGAAACAGTCCGGCGAGGTACATCAGACCGGTCACCATCGGGATAAACAGGACGTTGGACAGGAGCGACAACAGTGAGATTTCGCCGAAATACAGCCAGATCAGCGGGAAGATGGCGATATTGACAACGCACGTCAGTCCGAGAACTCCGGCGATGTTTTTCAGAATCCGGACAATTCCGGCGGGTCTGGTGTACGGCTTCCGCGGTTTTCCGGACAGTTTCCGCTGTTCGCGGCGATGTCGGATATACTGGACACGCAGTGAGTTGTACAGCAGACAGCTGTATGCCGCCGTAAAGGACAACTGGAGACCGCAGTCCATGGCGTCAAACGGCTGGAACAGGACGATCGCGGAACCGGCAAAGGCAAGCGAATGCAGATAATTCACCCGACGGTCGGCAAGCAGGGCGATCTGGGCGATCAGGTACATGATTCCCGCACGAAGAACCGACGCGGAAAATCCGGTCAGTGCCATAAAGAGGAGAATCAGGACGATGCTGATCCATGCGCGTTTCCGGCGGTTGACCCGCATCCGGATCATCGCATGGGAGGCGAACGCCAGAAGGACGGAAAAGTGAGTTCCGCTGACAACCAGAAGATGCGACACACCGAGTCTGCGGAAATCGCGGGACGTCTGGTCGGCGAGGTATTCCTTGTTGCCGAGAAGAACCGCCGCTGCCGTTCCGCCGTATTCCCGTTTGGTATGGGCAAGGATGGCGACCGTCAGTCGTTCGTTGAGTTTATGGAACAATCCGGAGACGGAAAACCGTTTTTCATGACCGGTGACGGTCAGTTCTTCCTCTTCGGCGGTCAGCATGATCCGTTTCGGGAGATAATACCGCTCGGCATTGAAGCCGCTGGATGAGGCTTCGGACAAAACCGAATACAGGACGCTGCCCTCCAGAACCGCGCCTTCCTCCAGTCCGACATGCTCCGTGGACAGGAGAATCCGCGTATTTTCCGGGATTTGTCCGGATTCCGTGACGACGGCTTCGTACCGCGCCATATAGGATAAACTGTAATCACAGCGTTCGATCCGCACCTGAACGGAATCGGTCACGCCGTTCATATCTGCAAAACGGCCGTAATATCCTTCAAAAACGACGAGCGAATACACTCCTGCCACCGCGCAGGCACCGAGGGCACAGGCAAGATACCGCCGGAAAAGATCAGACTTTTCCGGAAATATCCGTGCGCCGCCCAATTTGATGACAGCAAAAACCGCCGCGGAGACCAGTACAAGAATCGCTTTGAGCCAGCCGTCACAGTACACAAACATACACGATGCAATGAAAAATGCAAGAAATGTGACCGTGGCTGAGGCTAACATAAACAGTTCCATAACAGGTCTCCGGACGGTTTTAAAATTTTATATTGAAATTATTGAAGAAATTTTCGGAAATTACAGCTTTGCAAGTTCGTCGAAGCTGCCGGCAAGTGCGCCGTAGAGAGAATCGTACAGCTTGTATACCTTTTCGTACTGAACCGCATTGTCCGCGATCGGATCGGAGGTACGTTCGGAGGAGATGATAGCACCGCAGGCTTCCGGAACACTGGTGTATGCGCCGCTGCCCACACCGGCAAGGATCGCCGCACCGAGGGACGCGCCTTCGTTGGTGTTGGGGAGGCAGATCCGGCGGTTGAAGGTGTCCGCCATCATCTGACGCCAGAACGGGCTCTTACCGCCGCCGCCGCACGCCATCAGTTCCGTCGGATGAATGTTCATTTCATCGAACACGGACAGGCAGTCGCGCAGAGAGTAGGTAACGCCTTCCATAACGGCGCGGAGCATATCGCCGCGGGTGTGCATTGCCGAAAGTCCGACGAAGGAACCGCGGCATACGGAAGACAGGTGAGGCGTACGTTCGCCCATGAGGTACGGGAGATAGATCAGGCGGTTGGCACCGATGACGGAACGTGCCGCTTCATCGTCCGTGACCTGATACTTGTCCACGCCGAATTTTCCGGCTTTTTCGATTTCGGGAGTGCAGAAGTTTTCCACGAACCACTTCAGGGAAAGACCGGCCGCCTGGGTAACGCCCATAACGTGCCAGCATCCGGGAACCGCGCAGCAGAAGGTATGGACTCTTCCCTTCGCGTCGATCTTGACCTTATCGGAATGTGCGAATACAACGCCGCTCGTACCGATGGTAACGAATGCTTTGCCTTCTGCGACCGTACCGGTTCCGACGGCTGCCGCCGCATTGTCACCCGCACCGCCGACAACCGGAACATGATGTCCGATTCCGACTGCGTCAGCTACTTCTTCGCGTACGATACCGGTTACTTCCGGAGATTCGTACATCTTTGCGAGGAGAGACATATCAATGCCGAGCGCGTCGCAGACTTCCTTCGACCAGCAGCGGTTCGGGATATCGAGAAGCTGCATACCGGATGCGTCCGATACTTCGGTTGCGAATTCGCCGGTCAGCATATAGCGGATGTAGTCCTTCGGGAGAAGGATATGCGCGCACTGTTCGTAGATTTCCGGTTCGTGCTTCTTGACCCACATGATCTTGGAAGCGGTAAAGCCGGTCAGCGCGGGGTTGGCGGTGATTTCGATCAGACGTGCTCTGCCGCCGACAGCCGCTTCGATTTCGACGCATTCTTCCGCGGTTCTCTGGTCGCACCAGATGATGCTCTTGCGGAGAACCTTGCCTGCCTTGTCGAGCATAACCAGACCGTGCATCTGTCCGGACAGACCGATGCCGCCGATATCGTCCGGCTTCAGGCCGGATTTTGCCATGACAGCGGAAAGACCGGAAAGAACGGCGTTCCACCAGTCCTGCGGATCCTGTTCTGCCCAGCCGTTCTGCGGCTGATACATCGGATATTCGTCCGTGTGCGATGCGATCTTCTGTCCATTTTCCGCATAAATCGCGGTTTTGGTACCGGAGGTACCAATGTCAATTCCAATAAGGTATGCCATAGTGTATTCCTTTCTGTTTCTGAGAACTATAAGCAATGTTTTATATAAATATACCATAAAAGAAAGGATTTGTACAGAGCTTTTTCAAAATATGAAGAAAAATGTACAAATCCTTTGGTTTATTGAGCTATTTATAAAATATTTTCAAGAACTTCATACAGGGTGCAGGAGGTCACCGTTCCGTCGGACAGAAGGCGGAAGATCCTCCTTGCTTCTGCAGAATTTCTGCTGATATCAAATGCGGCGGCTGTTTCCGCAGAAGTTCCTGTGCGTGTTTCCAGTTCCACGGAATAGACGGTCACGGAACCGGAGTCACAGGGGACGGCGCGTTCATACAGACGATAGATCACGGATATGTCCGCTTCCGTACATTCGCATTCTGCGGTCAGGGTTCCGAGTGCGGTGTGAATTGCTTGCGTGGTCATGCCAATTAATCTCCTTGATACATAAAAATGATAATGATGATGGGTTATCGGGATATTGGATTTTGCTGGTTTTATTATACCACGCCGATCTGCGCGAAAATTAAGTTTTCCTGCGGTTTTGCTAATTTTATATCATAATTTACAATTTATAGCAATTCATCAGGCGATATTCCCGCAAAAAACGAATGATAGTTCTCATAAAATGCACCTTTCTGTTCCTATATGTTAGGCAATGTCCGAAATTATTTTAGACAATTGCCAATTATTAGAAGGTTTTTTCGTATTATTAAAGTGTCTGCAAAATTATTTACAAATCAATTTTTCTTTTCGTGAGGACTTGTAATCTACTCAGGATATGGTATAATATTGATAGATTTTATTTTATACAGGTTATCGCCTGTTACATTAACGGAGGATTTTATGATTATAGGTGACGGCGACAGAATTGTGTTTACCGGCGATTCCGTGACGGATGCCGGACGCGGACGACCGGTCGGCGAAGGACTTCATGCCGGGGTCGGTACCGGTTATGTCCGCCAGATTGAAAATCTGCTCAATGTTCTCTATCCGGAACGGAAAATTTTCATTTCCAATACCGGATGCAGCGGGGATACCAGCCGTGAGCTGAAGGCACGCTGGCAGAACGATGTGATGAATCTCAAGCCGGACTGGGTCAGCATCATGATCGGTATCAACGACGTATGGCGTCAGTTTGACTCGCCGGGAATCACGCCCTGTCATGTATATCCGGACGAATACCGGAGCAATCTTTATGAAATTCTGGAACGTACGCTCCCCATCGTCAAGGGCGTCATCCTGATGTCACCGTTTTATATGGAACCGCAGCGCGAAGACCGGATGCGTCAGCGCGTGGACGAATACATAAAAATCTGCGAAGACGCAGCGAAAAAATACAACTGCCACTACATCAATATGCAGCAGCCGTTTGACGACTATCTTGTCTACCGTCATTCTTCCTATATTTCCTGGGACCGTGTTCATCCCGGTCCGATCGGAAGTACGATTATTGCACGCGAATTCCTGAAGGCAATCGGCGTCGAACGGGCATTCAACTGATTTTATCCGGAGGTATTTATGATTCAATTTGGATGTGCAATTCCCGGCGGATCGTTCATGCCGGAAGGCGTTGCGGAAGTTCCGACCGCACCGGATGTCCAGATCCGCGAAAAATGCCGTGCCGTGCTGAAAGCCGGGTTTGATTTCACCGAATGCGGCGGCGGGATGCTGACCGGTCTGAACGCGGAACAGCGGGAAAACCTTCTGAACGAAAATGCGAAGGATTCCCTGAAACTTCTCGCCGTAAACAGCCTGTTCCCCGGTCATTACCGTCTGGCCGATCCGGACAGCGGCAAGGACGAATATCTTGCGTACGCCGCCAATCTGTTCGGGATCATGCGCGATCTCGGTGCAAAGTACGCGGTTCTGGGAAGCGGTGCCGCACGAACTATTCATGCGGATGCGTATTCCTATGAAGAAGGTCTGGAAACCCTGACCGGATTCATCACAAAACTCGGCGCGGAAGCGGACAGGTACGGAATCACCGTGGTGATCGAACCGCTCCGGAAGGCAGAAACCAATATTTTCGTGACGGTTCCGGAATCCGGCGATTATGTCCGGAAGCTGAATACGCCCGGCGTGAAGCTGCTGTATGACGCGTTCCACATGGCGGAAGAAGGTACGGATGTGTCCTGCGTGGGCGAATATGCCGATCTGCTCCGTCACTGCCACATTGCCGAGGCGCCCAAGCGTTCCCGTCCCGGCTCTCCGGACAGCGGCGATCTTTCCTATAACCGCCGCTTTGCACAGGAACTGATAAAAGCCGGTTACAGGGGCGGCGTTTCCGTCGAATGCGGATATACCGATTTTGCGGAGGATATCCGTCTTGCTCATGCTTATCTGCATGAAATATTCCAGTAAAAAGGCAGGTACATACAATGAATACAATGTTTGAATATACCGCTTCCCGCAAGCTCACGGAAGAACCCGTGTTCCTCGCTTCGGATGCAAATCTGTCCGGAATCACCTCGGTTTCGGCAAACGGAAAGGTTTTCCCTGCCGCTCCGGTTGACGGCGGACTTCTCGTTATTCTCAGTGCGGATGCCGGTGAAACCCTTGCGCTGACCGCAGGCACGGAAGAATGCGGCGGATGCACGGCTTCTCTTGAGGCGGACGCTCACAAAATCCATCTGACCGCCGGCGGATTCGCCTTTGCGGATTATGTATTTGATCCGGCGTTCCCGAAGCCGCATCTCGGTCCGATCACGGACAACAGCGGCAATTCCTTCACCCGCTGCGATTTAATGCACAAGGAACATCCGCATCAGCGTTCCATTATTATTGCCATCGGTGATGTCAACGGGGTGGACTGCTGGAACGAACCGGCGGAAACCTGCGGGTATGTCCGCAATGAAGAAATTTACGATGTGATTTCGTCCTCCGCGTACGCGGCATTTTCCGCACGCAACCGCTGGACGGATCACGACGGGAAACCGCTCATGACCGAAAATACCCGGTTTGTTGTATACAATCAGACGGAAAGCTGCCGTATGCTCGACCTGCGTATCACCTTTACGGCGGATTCCGGTGACGTTGTTTTCGGCCCCACCAAGGAAGCCGGCCCTCTCGGTATCCGTCTGCGTGACGAACTGCGTGCGGACATCGGTCAGGGGGTTCTCTGCAACTCCCGCGGCGGTGTCGGCGAAGGCGATTGCTGGGGCAAGGATGCCGAATGGTGCGATTATTATGGGATACTTGACGGAATCGGCGATATGGGCGTAACGGTTTACGATCATCCCTCGAACGAACGTTATCCCACCGCATGGCATATCCGCGCGTACGGTCTGTTTGCGGCAAACAATTTCCACTTCAAGGGCGGATATACGCTGAAATACGGCGAAAGCATTACCTATACCTACCGCATTCTGTTCCGCAGACAGCCGATGACGGCGGACGAACTTTCCGCGCGTTACGAAAGCTATACCGCAGAACCGGTATGTCTGTGAATCCCGGATGATGATTACCTATCGACTGGTCACACCGGAGGATGCGGAGGAGCTTCTCGCCATCTACGCACAGTATATTGATACCACGATCACGTTTGAGTATACGCTTCCCTCTCCGGAAGAATTCCGCGAACGGATTGTCCATATTACGGAATTTTATCCCTATATCGCAGCGGTCTGCGATGGGCGGATCGTAGGATATGCGTATTCGCACACGCTGTTCGAACGTGCGGCGTATCAGTGGAATGCGGAGTTTTCCGTGTATGTAGATCGGGAGTATACCCGGTGCGGAATCGGACGTGCGCTTTATCAGAAGCTGATTGACGTTTCCGTAATGCAGGGGATCCATATCGCTTTCGGGAAAGTTACGTCCCCCAACGAACCGAGTGAGGCTCTGCACCGTTCCATGGGATTTGATCCCCTTGCGGTCTTTGAAAAGGTCGGCTACAAGAACGGCGAATGGCACGCGGTCACCTGGTTTGCCCGGACGCTGCATGACTTCGAAGACTGTCCGCAGGCTCCGACAGGGTTCCGTGATCTGAATTCGGCGGAAGTACAGAAAATTCTGAACCCCTGAGAGGGTTCTGTATCCATGTGTAAGCCTCCGTCACAGGATTTTGTTCTGTGCGGAGGCTTCTTTGTAAAAAGACAGGAGAATCTTATGAATTGTCAAAAAACCCATCGCGGTTCCTCGCCGGAACCGGACCATATTCTGCTTTCCATCTGCGGAAATGCCCGGACGACGCTGGCAGTTTCATGGCGCACCGACTGCTCCGTGACCGGCGGGTGGATCGAAGTGCGTCCGGAAGGCGGCACCTCCGCCGATTCCCTGCGGTTTGATGCTTCGACACGCTTTTTCCGGAGCGATATTGACGAAAGCCATCTCCATACTGCAAAGCCGTGCGGTCTGATGCCGGATACCCGGTATTTCTATACTGTCGGAGATGATGTTCACCGGAGTCCGGAGTATTCCTTCCGTACGGAACCGGAACAGCTCACGCATTACAGCTTTCTGATTATCGCGGATGAGCAGAATACCGAGCCGTTTGACGCGCCCGAATACCGGCCTGTGCGGAACCTGCTCGATCTCGCGCTCGAACGCTGTCCCGATGCACGATTCATTCTTACACTGGGCGACAATGTTGACAACGGTGAAAATGAGCTTCAGTGGAACGGCTTTTTCCACGGTCTGGACGGGATCACGCAGAATATTCCCGTGATGCTCGCCACAGGAAATCACGAAAACCGCGGGTTCCGGGTATATGAAGAAGGGCGTCAGGAAGGCAAATATTATCTGGATCATGCTGACGCGTTTGATTTTCAGTTCCGGGAGGCCTATCCGCAGAACGGTCCGGAAGGGTTCGAGACCGAAAATTTCTCGTTTGATTACGGCGATGTACATTTTGTCATTCTCGGCGTGAATGCGTATGAGGAAACCGGGACATGGGCGAAAAATGATCTGTTGAACAGCGGCAAGACATGGAAGCTCGGTGTGTTCCACTACCCTGTCTTCCCGGTTATGCCCGAAGGGGTCGGCGGGATGTTTTACGGAACGATTCCCGACGCGCTCGACGACGGAAAGGTGGATATTCTGTTTGCGGGTCATGAGCACTCGTTCGCACGGTCATACCCCATCCGCAATTACGAAATGTTTGACCGGCCGTCCGAGGGGACGATTCACTATATTCTCGGCAACAGCGGGGACAACGGCTTTTCCTCCAATGCGGGGAAGGTCTGGCACTACAATTTCTACCCGCAGGAAGAGCGGAACAGTATGTACGCGCAGGTGGATGTGACCCCCACGAAGCTGACCGTCACCGCTTATCTGGATGACGGCCGGACGGCTGACCGTCTGGTGATTGACAAAACAGCAGATATCATTGATCCGCCGCTGGTGGCTCCCATGTATTTTGATACCCATCTGGCGTACAAGGGAAATCTGCTGGAACTGGTGGCACGCGGGGTCTATGCCCATTCGGTTGACGGACGGATGTTTGTGCCGTTTGCCGTGATCGCGCAGAGCATCGGTGCTGAGGTCATCAAGGAACCGGGACGTGTGACTGTGGATTTGTACGGTACGCGCGCCGTTTTTGACGAAGGCAAGAGGGAAGCCAGCCGGAACGGTGAAGTGTTCACGCTGTCCGCGCCGGTGTTTGCCGGAGACAAGGGAGAACTTTATATCGCGGCAGACGATGCGGCGGCAGTCTGGCAGCTTCGCTGGCGTTACGCCGCGCGAAATAACATCATTGATTTTGATTATATCGAGGAAGATATCCCGCGCAGTCCGCAGCCACCGCTTTCCTGAACATATAAATTACACAAAAAAAACGCCCGTTCTCTGTCATTTGACGGAAAACGGGCGTTTTTACGGAATCGTTATGGATAAAAAAAGAATTCTTACGGATTGATTTTGGAACATTTATTTGTACGACCAGTATTCTGCGGATTCCGGCTGATAGTTTGAGCACACGTGGAACAGCGAACGTCTCCGTTTCAGTCCCTCTTCCCGGGAATCCGCAAGAAAAATGAAATCCAAGTCGGTCTTTTTTGTAGGACGGAAATCCGATACACAGAAAACTTCGTTGTCATTGCTTCCGAACGTACAGAAATTTCCGTGACGGCAGGTCAGACAGGATATTAATTTTATCCCCTCCGGCAGAGTTTCCGCCAGATTCCGAAGTGCCTTTTCCGTATGCAGTTCGTCCGTACAGTGTCCGCGAAAAATCTGACCGTCCCATTCCACCTGCACGGATGCTTCTTTTACATCATACAGAACATAATCCTCTCCATTGGGATTTTCAACATATTTTGAATGATCCGGATCATGAAGGATCGTGTATACGGCATTTACGGCAACATCGCCGTCCGGCGTGATGAGCACCAGAGGACAAATCGTGGTATTCTGCTGTAACATAACGGTATCTCCTCCTTTATGAAATTCCGAAAAAACAAAAATACCGTAAGATCATTATGATCTCACGGCATCCTGTAACAGGGGCACTAAGACTCGAACTCAGGACACGTGGTTTTGGAGACCACTGCTCTACCAACTGAGCTATACCCCTGTGTCTTCAACGATTGATATTATACCACAGGAATTCCGATTTGTCAAGACTTTATTTGCGAAAAAACACAAAAATTCCGGAAATAATGATTTAAACACAAAAATACCGTAAGATCATTGCGATCTCACGGCATCCTGTAACAGGGGCACTAAGACTCGAACTCAGGACACGTGGTTTTGGAGACCACTGCTCTACCAACTGAGCTATACCCCTGTGTCTTCAACGGTTGATATTATATCACAGCAGTCCTGTTTTGTCAAGACCTTTTTGGAAAGTTTTTTCGATTTCGACGAAAAAGACTTGTATCCTGCGTAAAAATGCGCTATAATACATCCTGTTTGATTATCCCTCTCAGGAGATTTCCGTTTTGAAAAAACATTCCGACCGACTGCTGAAATTTTTGCTGACTGCCACCGTCCTGTTTATGCTGATCCGCATTGCCCTGTACGACGGTCTGGTTGTCCGGCAATATGAAATCCGGACGCCTTTGGCCGCCGAACCCCATACGTTTGCCGTACTGTCCGATCTGCACGCCACCTGTTACGGAGAAGAACAGCAGACATTGCTTCACACGATCCGGCGATATGTTCCGGAAGCGGTGTTTCTGGTCGGGGATATCGCGGACGACAAACGGGAATTTGACGGTACCGCCGTATTTCTCGAAGGGATCGCTGCGGACTATCCCTGTTATTATGTGACCGGCAATCATGAGCGGTGGCTGGATTATACGGACGATATCAAGGAGCTGATCCGTTCCTACGGTATTACGGTCCTGGACGAAACCTCCGGTGTGCAGACAATCGGCGGCGAAATCCGTCTGTTCGGGCTGGATGATCCTCTGTTTTATGAAGATACAGAAGAATACCGGACACATCTGCACAATCTGGAGACGGCGGAAAACGGATTTGATCTTCTTCTGGCACATCGGCCGGAATTTTTTGAGGACTACCGTTCCGCCGGGATCGATCTGGTCGTATGCGGTCATGCTCACGGCGGACAGGTACGGATTCCGTTTCTGCTGAACGGACTGCTTGCGCCGGGTCAGGGATATTTCCCGGAATATGCTGGCGGACTTTATGAAACGGATAACGGTACGATGATGGTCAGCCGGGGACTGATGAAAAACGAGATCCCGCGGGTGTTCAATCCGCCGGAAGTGTGCATTGTGCGGATTCTGCCGACCGAATAAGAGAACAAGCATCCTCCGTGAATATACGGAAGATGCTTGTTTTTTTCAGGGATGAATATTTTACTTTTTATGAGGACAGCGGATAATACGTTCTCCGTCCGTTTTGAGCGGAGAGAAGCAGAAGCAGCAGCCGGTGCATCCCGAAGAACCGCCGTCGGCCAGTGTCCGGATGATCTGCGGATTCTGGAGAAGGGGACGCGACATGGAAACCGCGCATGCGCCTGCGTCAAACAGTTCTTCGATCCCTGCCATGGTACGGACACCGCCGACCGCGATCAGGGGAAGTTCGGTTTCGGTATGCAGCTTCCGGATATTTTCAAGGAAATACGGCTGTTCCGGAACGCCGCGCCGTGCGGAATCCCATCCGGAAATTTCGGCGGCATCCATGCCCAGACGGTCGCACAGGTTCAGGACAGTTGCAATGTCGTCGTGATATTCCGCAGTATTTTCGCGGTCGTCGCCGTTGATCTTCATGAATACCGGGAAATCGTCGCCGCAGACGGTCTTGATTTCCTCAAAACATTCGCGGATGATCCGGAAACGGTTTTCCGCGCATCCGCCGTAACGGTCGCTGCGGTGGTTGTATTCCGGATAGAAGAACTGGGAAAGAAGATACAGATGCGCCGCATGAAGCATTACGCCGGAATACCCGGCTTTTTTTGCGCGCTGTGCCGCCGCGCCGAACGATCGGACAACACCGGCGATCTCGGATTCGGTCATGTTGTCCGGCGTATAGACGCGCAGACCGCCGTTGTTCCCTTCCGCTTTCATGCCGCCGTGACCGAGCTGCATCACGACCGGCGTTCCTTTGGCGGATGCGGCGGAGGCGATGTCCCGCGCGTCGTCCAGATATTCGTCCGACCAGATCGCGTTCTGGTAGAGATTGCTCCGGCCTTCCGGTGCCACGCAGGTGTGCGCGGTCAGGATCATGCCGAGCGAAGAGTCGGCAAGTTCCCGGTAAAGCTCCACTTCAAACGGATGAACATGGGCATCCGGATAGGAGCAGAACAGTTCGGTTGCGGAACGGACCGTACGTCCGGGAAGACGAATGTTCCGCAGGGTCAGAGGGGCAAATACGTTGGTATCCATAGAGATTCCTCCTGTCAGAATCGATAATTGGTCTCGGATGTCTCAACAGAATAGGTGGAAAGGATTTCTTCGTCAACGGTGACTTCCGGAAGCAGTCCGTTCAGGTAGTCCCCGAAAAGGTCTTCGGCAACGACCGTGTCGTAATCCGTGAAGAAATCGGCGTTTGTTTTGTCCGACCACGGCGTTTCGTCCATCGGAAGACGTTTGATGTAGTGCGTACCGACATCGGATTCGATCTTCACAAACTCGCCTTCGTCCAGTTCAAAGGCGGAACCGACCACTTCCGAGACGAAATCGGTCGTCCGGGTGAGGTAGTAGCCGTTGGCGTAGTATTTGTCTTCCGAAAATGCCTGATAGACTTCTTCAAAATCATCGGCGGAAGCAAGGGCTTCGTCAATGGCGGCGATCAGGGCGTTTTTCGCCTCCAGCTCTTCCCCTTCCATGGCCTTGGTCTGCTTCAGTCCGTCTTCGGTATAGAGCTGATATCCGTCTTCATCCGCAGCGTACACATACTTGTTGTTGACGTAGATGTGGCGCACGCGGACATAGTTTTCGTTCAGGTAGGCGGAACGGTCGGCATCCGTCACGGGGGTTGTGCCGGATTCACCGTACAGTGCGCTGAAAACGGCGGCCGATTTTTCGTCACGGAGGTAGATTTCCTTCAGCATGGCGGCGTTGATTCCGTACTGCGAGAGGGCGGCGTTGAACTGATTTTTGCTTCCGCCGGCATATTCCTGAATATAGTCGCCGATGTAGGCGTCGATCTGCTCTTCCACACTGCTATTCAGCTTCAGACCAAGCTCGTCAAACAGCTCGTCACAGACCAGCGTTCTCTTGACATTTTCGACCACCATGTCGAACAGGTAATCTTCGTAGGTGATTCCTTCCGAAAATTCCGACGCATAGAACGCGGAGGTGTCCGAAAAGTCCGTGTAGTACTGCTTGAAGCGGCCTTTGTAGGTCGCCAGATAAAACTGGAACTCGTTTTCGGTGATTTCCGATCCGCCGTAGGTCATGATGTTCTGTCCGGCAGAAGAGCATCCGGAAACCGTCATCAGGAGGGCGCACAGTACGCCGATACATCCGATTGTTTTTTTCACATTCGTTCACACTTTCGATTGAATTTTGCTGTCTTACGGGTATTATACTATATAAAAATGAACAAATTCTGTCATACCGCGTGAATACTTGAATATTTCTGAAGAAGTTCCAGTAAAAATTCCGTATTCCGCACGTTTTTCTTCGTTTTCAGGAGAATATAGGGGTTCTGGCCGAGCATGACTTTCACGCCGAGCGACGGATAGGCGAGTGCCAGACGCTGTACCGCACCGGCATTGATCTGGTTGGTGTACAGCTTGATGACGCCGTCTTTTTCTTCGATTTTTGTAAATCCGACCATCCGTCCCATTGCGCGGATCCATGCGATCCGGCACAGATTGACGGCGGCCGAGTTGGGTTCGCCGTAGCGGTCGCAAAGTTCGTCGAGGATGTCGTTGTAGTCCTCTTTGGTTTCGACCCGCGCGATCCGCTTATACATATCCATCCGCTGGGGTGCGGAGGCAATGTAGGATTTCGAAAGATACGCGTCACAGCGCACATCGACTGCGCATTCCGGCAGGGGCTGCTTGACTTCCTCGCCCTTTTCTTCGATGACCGCTTCTTCCAGCAGCTTCATGTACATATCGTAACCGACCGCTTCCATGTGGCCGTGCTGCTCCGCGCCGAGAAGGTTGCCGGCTCCGCGGATTTCGAGGTCACGCAGCGCGATACGGAAACCTGCGCCGAATTCGGCATATTCCCGGATCGCCGCCAGACGCTTTTCCGCCACTTCGGTCAGGGTCTTTCCCTTTTTGTAGGTGAAATAGGCGTATGCACGGGTGCTGGATCGTCCGACACGGCCGCGGAGCTGATGAAGCTGGGACAGACCGTAGTTTTCGGCGTGCTCGATGATGAGCGTGTTCGCATTGGGGATATCGACCCCGGTTTCGATGATCGTGGTGCAGACGAGGATATCCACCTCGCCCCGGATCAGCGAATCCCAGACATCTTCGATGGCTTCCCTCTCCATTTTGCCGTGCGCTACGGCAATCCGCGCATCCGGAATGGCGGCGGAAATCCGTTCGGCGACGTTGTAGATGCCTTCCACACGGTTGTACAGGTAAAAGACCTGTCCGCCGCGGCGCAGTTCCCGTCGGATTGCTTCGCTGATGATGGCCTCGTCGAATTCCATGACGTAGGTCTGTACCGGGGTACGGAGTCCGGGGGCTTCTTCGAGGACGCTCATGTCTACGATGCCGCCCATGGCCATGTTGAGCGTACGGGGGATCGGCGTTGCGGTCAATGTCAGGATATCCGCGCCGATCCGGAGCTTTTTCAGCTTTTCCTTCTGGGCAACGCCGAACCGCTGTTCCTCGTCGATGATAATCAGACCGAGATCGCGGAATTCGATGTCCTTGGAAATCAGGCGGTGCGTCCCGATGATGATGTCGGTATCACCGCGCTTGACCCGGCGGATGGATGCCTGCTGCTGTGCCGGACTGCGGAATCGGGACACCATGTCGATGTTGACCGGAAAGGCGCGCATACGGCTCAGGAACGTCTGATAATGCTGGTAGGCAAGGATGGTCGTCGGAACGAGAACCGCGACCTGCTTGCCGTTCATGACCGCCTTGAATGCGGCACGGAGCGCAACTTCGGTCTTGCCGTAGCCGACGTCCCCGCAGAGCAGACGATCCATCGGATAGGGCTGTTCCATATCGTGACGGACATCGTTGATCGCGTCAAGCTGACCGTCGGTTTCTTCATATTCAAAGGAATCCGCGAATTCCCGGCACATATCGTCGTCCGGCTCGCAGGCAAATCCCTCGGTACGCTTGCGTCTGGCGTACAGTTCGATGAGTTCCTTCGCCATTTCGCGCGCGGACGCTTTGGCCTTGGTTTTCGCCTTTGTCCAGTCCGCGCCGCTCATTTTGGACAGCTTGACCATCCCGGTATCCGAACCGGCACCGATGTACTTGGAAACATGGTCGAGCTGGTCAACGGGCAGGAAGAGCTTGTCGGAACCGGCGTATTTGATATGGACATAGTCACGAGAGCTGCCGTCGATGGTCAGCGTTTCCAGACCCATGTACTGCCCGATCCCGTAGGCCTCATGGACGACGATATCTCCGACTTCCAGATCGGCATACGAGAGAATCGCTTCGGATGCGGATTTCTTGTGCTTGATCTTCTTCGCGGAATACCGCAGACGGGAGGGTTTGGCACTGTCGTTCGAGAAGTCCATGACTGCCAGTTTGGGGTATGCCAGTTCAAAGCCGCCGGAATATTCGCCGGTCATCAGAAGAACGGGCATTTTTTTCGTCCCGGATTCCGACAGTTCCGCAGCCGTGGTTTTGTCGGCGGAAAAGGCAGTGTAGCCGTCGTCGGACAGCTTTTTCTGGATGTTCTCTTTTTCGATATCGCTGCCGCAGACGATGACAACGATGTAGTTTTCTTCATTGAACCGGGCAACGTCTTCCGAAAGAAGTTCGATATTGCCGGAATACGCAGGGATATGACGGGTATTGAACGTGAAAATTTCTGCCGGCGGACCGCTTGTGTGACTTCTGGTCAGCGCGTCGATATAAATTGTCGGCCCGGACTGGCGTTCGGCGATCTCTTCGTACGTCCGCATATAGATACCGCTTCTGACCGGCGGAAGTTCCAGTGCTTCCGACATTCCGGCAATGCTCTGCTCGGTCAGGGTATTCGCGGCACGGAAGCGTTCTTCCGCCGCCGAGGAATCCACAATCACAACCGGGCCGTTGATGTAGTCCAGCAGGCAGTTTCCGTCCGGATACAGGAACGGCAGGTATTTGTCGGCAAAGTTGATCTCCAGACCGTGTTCCAGAGAGGAAAGTTCGCCCTGCAGAACCGTCGCCGCGCGGGAATGCTTTTCGTCCGCACCTTCGGTTTTTCCGAGACGGCGGATATGGCGGCGGATGAGTTCGCCGAGCATTTTGCGGGATTCGTCGTTCATAATGTGCTCACGCGCCGGAGGAATCACCGCTTCGTCCAGGGTCGTGTCGAGGAAACGCTGGGTTTCCACCGAAAAATAGCCGATGCGATCCACTTCGTCGCCGAACAGTTCCACACGGATCGGGGTTTCTCCGGCGGGATATACGTCAAGAATCCCGCCGCGGACAGCAAACTGTCCGACACTCTCCACGAGTTCAACCCGCTGATAGCCCGATTCCGTCAGCAATGCCGTGATCGTTTCCACTTCAACGGGATCGTCATAGGAAATGCGGATGCACAGTTCCGACAGCCGCTTTGCGGGCATGGTGATCTGCAGAACTGCTTCCGGCGTAGTACAGATGACGGACGCGCCTTCCATCAGTCCGACCAGAGAGGCTAAAATCTTCAGGCGGGCATTTTCGTATTCGTGAGAGGATGTGATATTGTTGAAGCCATATTCGCGTGCGGGAAAATAGTCCGCCGGAATTCCGGAGGACAGAAAAAAATCCCGGTAGCGCACCGCTTTCTTTTCATCGGCGAACAGCAGAATGACCGGCGAGTACGGGTTTCCGAAATCCTCGCACAGGGATTTGAGGAACACGGGTTCCGCCCCATCGGACAGTCCGCTGACGGAATACGGCTTCCGTTTGCCGGTGACCGGCCGGTTCAGCGCATCACAAAGTCCGGCGTAATCTCTGTTCTTCCGAAACGTATCGCATAAAAACTGATAATTCATTCGTCACCTTCCGTTTCCTTGTATGATAATGTTTGATTCGTTAATATTTCAGGCCGTTGAACTTGCCCATCGCTTCGTCGAGTTTTCCGTCCAGAAGCAGGCTGCACGCATCGCAGGACGCTTCTATGATTTTGAACATCGGTTCTCTGTCCGCTTCCGGAATCTGTCCCGTTACCCATGCGGCGAGGTCATAATCCTTGTTCGGCTTTTCACCGACACCGATCCGGATGCGGGGGAAATTGTCGCTTGACAGGTGTTCGATGATGCTCTTCAGACCGTTGTGCCCGCCTGCGGAACCATTTTTGCGGATACGCATCCGGCCGGGAGCCTGACAGATGTCGTCCACGATCACCAGAATCTTTTCCGTCGGAATCTTGTAGAACGATGCAGCGGCGGAAATCGCTTCCCCAGAATGGTTCATGTAGGTCTGCGGCTTCATCAGGATAACCCGGTGGCCGCCGATCACGGTATCGCCGCAGAGGGACTTGAATTTCAATTGCTTGATCGGGCAGTTATGCTTCTGCGAGATGTAATCGAGCGCGAGAAATCCGGCGTTGTGGCGGGTAAAGGTGTACTTATCGCCGGGATTGCCGAGTCCCGCGATAATGAATTCCGGCGGATTCTGGGAATTGTCCGAACCGGAGGAAATTTTCTTGAAAAGGTCAAAAATATCTGCCATAGTGTTTCCTCATAAAAAGATTCTTAACGCGCAAAAAGCCCGTTTTTCGTAACGAGCGTCTGCGTGTGCTTATTGTGTGAGTGTTATTATACCAATTTTCCGTGAAAAAAGCAAGAGAAATCTTACTTTGCGGGAAGAATTTCGATCCAGTATCCGTCCGGGTCTTCGATGAAATACAGACCCATCGCCGGATTTTCAAAGCAGATGCATCCCATTTCCTTGTGGTGCTGATGCGCCGCTTCGAAATCATCGGTGACAAACGCGATATGGAATTCGTCTTCGCCGAGGTCGTACTTCTGCGGATGCGCGGCAAGCCAGGTCAGCTCCATTTCAAATCCGCCGTCTTCCGTACCGATAAAGCAGATCGTGAACGAACCGTCGCCTGCGGTATGTCTGCGCTTTTCGACCAGACCCAGTGCTTTGTTATAGAATTCAAGGGATTTTTCGAGGTCGGCAACGTTGTAGTTTTCGTGGACAGGCTTGAATTTCATGAGAAACCCTCCTTATTATATAATGATATGGAATACATGATGACGTTCTCAGGCGAAACTGATCCGTCCGCCGGGTTCGATGCAGGTGATTTTGTGTTTGTAGTCCCTCGAGATCGGGTCTGCAAGGAAGTCGTCGCAGATTTTGGAGGAACCGGAGAAATGCATGGGAATCGCGTTCTTGATGCGGAAATGCTTCATATAGTAGTCGAATCCGAGGTAGGAATACATTCCCTGACGGATATCCAGCGGCAGGAACGCCGTGTCGATCCAGAAATTTTTCAGTCCCTTGGTGTATTCCCGGAACTTTTCCGTCATGTCGTAGACTTCACTCTCGCACATTCCTTCCCACAGCCAGAGGTTCAGGTCGCCTGCATGGAAAATATTCCGTCCGGAGCAGCCGGCAAGATAGGCAACGCCGCAGTCCGTGGACGGGAGAACCTTAAGCCGGAACCGGCTCTCAATCCGGATATCCATTCCGGGTTCGGCGATGATATAGTCTTCGATTCCGTAATCCTGCAGAACCTTCTCGCCGATATCGTAGGAGACGATGTATTTTACGTTCGGATATTCGCCGCATATACTGAAAATATCCGGATTGAAATGGTCTTCGTGGGCATGGCTGATAAACACAAATATTTTCTTCTTCTTGACCGGCTTCGGCAGAACTCCTTCCGAATAGTCAAAAATCAGCATGTGGTTGTCCGCTTCCACCGAAAATCCGCTGTGTCCGGCATAATTTATCACAATCATCTGATACCGCTCCTGTTGCATTTGATACTAAATTACGTTTGCTTAATCGTTTTCTTCTTTGAGAATATGTTATCATTATCCGACGTTTTTGTCAATAGGCGTTTTGCAGATCGGAAAATATTCTTCAATTCCTACAAACCTTTTAAATATCGTGAGGAATACGGAAAATAACCCTTTACTTTTCAAGAAAAATGTGGTATTATATAATCAACATATACTACTCTCATGTCTTCTGTACGGAAAACGGAGATTCTCCGTATCCGGGAAGACGACTACAGAAAGGATTTTTCTGAGATGGACAGCAAGTTCAACGAGATTCTGAAGCATTTTGCCATTGAGCTGGAGCTTTCTTCCTACGGCAACGGCCATATCAATGATACTTATATCGTACATTCCAAGCCGGATTATATTTTACAGCGGATCAACAAGAACGTTTTCACCAATCCCCCGGCAGTTATGGAGAACATTCAGGGTGTCACCGAATTCCTCCGCAAAAAGATTGAAGAAGCCGGCGGCAATCCGGAACGCGAAACGCTGAACCTCATCTACACTGTGGACGGCAAGCCGTATTATCAGCACACCGACGGCGAATATTATCGTATGTACAAGTTTATCGACCATGCGATTTCCTATGACGCCGTGGAAAATCCGATGCAGCTGTACCATGCGGCCAAGGCATTCGGCAAGTTCCAGAATATGCTCGCGGATTATCCGGCAGAAAAGCTGCACGAAACGATTGTCAACTTCCACAACACCAAGGTTCGCTTTGACAATTTCAAGAAGGCTGTGGAAGACAACCTCGCAGGCCGCAGGGATGAAGTTGCGGAAGAAATCCAGTTCGTTCTCGACCGCGAAGCGGACTGCTCCGTGATCGTGGACGCGCTTGCAGACGGTTCCATTCCGCTCCGCGTTACCCACAACGACACCAAGCTGAACAATGTTATGCTGGATGAAAAGACCGGCGAAGGCGTCTGCGTCATTGACCTTGACACCGTTATGCCCGGTTCTCTCCTGTACGACTACGGCGATGCTCTCCGTTTCGGCGGTTCCAGCGGCGCAGAAGACGAAAAGGATCTCTCCAAGATCTGGTTTGACGTAGAAAAGTTTGAAGCGTTCACCCGCGGCTTCATCGAAGCTCTTCCGTCCATCACCGACAAGGAACTCGAACTTCTTCCCTTCTCCATCAAGCTGATGACCTTTGAATGCGGTTCCCGTTTCCTCGCAGACTATCTCAACGGCGACACCTACTTCAAGACCCACTACCCGACTCACAACCTCGACCGCTGCCGTACCCAGTTCAAGCTGGTTGCAGACATCGAAGCAAAGATGGACGAACTCAACGCCATCGTACACAAAATCGCAGGCAGATAAATCGTTTTACAGCATCAAGCAGTTTGCAGAATCCATCGGGTTCTGCGGCTGCTTTTTTGTGTAGTCCTACAAACTCGCATTTTTTTGAAATTTCTCTTGACAAAATTCCGGCGGTGTGGTATACTCTGTAAAGTGATTTACTTTACAGCATGGTGCGGTGATTTGTATGTTTGAAAAAAACATGAAGTTCCCGCTGCTTCTTGACACATACGGCGTATTGCTGACAGAACGCAAGCGTGAAATTCTGGATTACTATTACAACGATGACTATTCGCTTTCCGAAATCTCCGAACTGACCGGAATTTCCCGGCAGGGTGTACGGGATTCCATCAAAAAGAGCGAAGAAGAAATTTACGGATACGAATCCAGACTGAAAATCGTTGAAAAATACGAAGAAATCGCCGGTCTCTGTGAACGTGCGGCATCCGCTGCGATGCGGCTCACGGAAAACGGCGGCGATGTGTCCGATCGGGCAAAAGAAATTCTTTCCCTGCTGGAACGGCTGAAAGCAATCACAAGCACGCAGACGGCGGATGTCCTCGAACCTGAACTACGGGAGTAATCAATGTTTTCCAATTTATCCGAAAAACTGAACAACGCATTTAAAAAATTCAAGAGCAAAGGCAAGCTGACCGAAGCGGATGTCAAGGAAGGTATGCGCGAAGTCAAGCTGGCTCTGCTTGAGGCGGACGTAAACTTCAAGGTCGTGCGTGACTTTGTCAAGACCGTCACCGAACGCGCCGTCGGCTCGGAAGTACTCGAAAGCCTGCTCCCCGCTCAGCAGATCATCAAGATCGTTCACGAAGAACTGGTCAATCTGATGGGTGAAACCAACACCAAACTTCAGATTTCCTCCCGTCCTCCGACAATCATCATGATGGTGGGCTTACAGGGTTCCGGTAAGACGACGCATTCCGCGAAGCTGGCCGGTATGTACAAGAAACAGGGCAAGCGTCCCCTGCTCGTTGCCTGCGACGTTTACCGTCCGGCGGCAATTGACCAGCTCAAGGTTGTCGGCAGTCAGATTGACGTTCCGGTCTTTGATATGGGTCTCGGCAATCCGGTGGAAATCGCCAAAGCCGGCGTTCAGCACGCGCTCCGTCATGGTCACGATATGGTCTTTATTGACACGGCCGGCCGTCTCCATGTGGACGAAGTTCTGATGAACGAACTGTCTTCCATCAAGGAAGAAGTCGGGCCGACCGAAATCATCCTCGTTGTTGACGCGATGACCGGTCAGGATGCGGTCAATGTTGCATCCTCGTTCAACGAAAAGCTCGATATCACGGGCGTTCTTCTCTCCAAGCTCGACGGCGATACCCGCGGCGGTGCTGCTCTTTCGGTACGCCACGTCACCGGCAAGCCGATCAAGTTCATCGGTACCGGCGAAAAGCTGGACGCGATCGAACCCTTCTACCCCGACCGTATGGCATCGAGAATCCTCGGTATGGGCGACGTTCTCACGCTGATTGAAAAGGCGCAGCAGAACTTCGACGATCAGAAGGCGGCCGAACTCGAAAAGAAGCTCCGTGAAAACACCTTTACCCTCAACGACTATCTGGAACAGTTCCGTCAGGTCAAGGGAATGGGAAGTCTGGACGAAATCGTCGGCATGATTCCCGGAATCAAGCCCGGTGCGCTGAAGGATGCCAAGATCGACGACAAAGTCATGGCGCACACGGAAGCGATCATTCTCTCGATGACCATGGAAGAACGCGAACATCCGAATCTCATCAACGGCTCCAGAAGACGGCGCATCGCTCTCGGCAGCGGCACGACGGTGGAAGAAGTCAACCGCCTGCTCCGTCAGTACGACCAGATGAGCAAAATGATTAAGCAGCTTTCCGGACAGATGACCGGCAAGCGCGGCAAGAAAAAGATGAAACTTCCGTTATCCTTCGGCTGATAATATCAGAAGCGAAACGGGTTTCCATATAAAAATTAAAAAAACAACACACAAACAATTATTTGGAGGACAGAAGAAAATGGCTGTTAAAATCAGACTCAGAAGAATGGGCGCAAAGAAGGCTCCTTTTTACCGCATCATCGTTGCAGATTCCAGATCTCCCCGTGACGGCAGATTCATCGAAGAAGTTGGTTACTACAACCCCATGACCAACCCTGCTGAAATCAAGGTTGATGCAGAAAAGGCTCAGAAGTGGCTCGACAACGGTGCTCAGCCGACTGAAACTGTTAAGTCCATTCTCACCAAGAGCGGTATCATTAAGTAATTATGGACAATACCTCCCACGATATCGACCTCAAGCAAATTTTGGCTGATATGGCACGCGCTATTGTGGATGACCCGGACTCTGTCAGTGTCACTGAGGAAGAAAACGAATCTGGCACTGTTCTGACTCTTAAGGTAGCAGAGGCGGATATGGGAATGATTATCGGAAAACACGGAAAAATCGCCCGTGCGCTCCGTACGGTCGCAAAAGCGGCGGCAAAAATAGCCGACAAAAAAGTAACTGTTGAAATCAAATAAGTTTTAATTAGTTGCACATAACCTACAGGAACAAATTTCTGTAGGTTTTTTGTTTTGCGGAACAAAAATGGATACGAAAACGGGAGGTACCCGATCGGATACCTCCCTGCTCTGTTTTACGGAGTTATTCAGTTTTCAAATACGTATACGGTAGTGGTATCGTACTTTTCACCGGGCTTGAGAACGGTGTTCGTGAAGCCGGGGTGATTGATGGAGTCGGGCATACACTGGGTTTCCATGCAGACCGCGCAGTGTCTGTACTGCTTTACGCCGCCCTTGAACGCATGATCGTCTACGTTAATCATGTTTGCGGAATAAATCTGTACGCACGGCTGGTCGGTGTACATCTTGACCTTGCGGCCGGACTTGGGATCGGTTACGCTGCCGCGGAGTGCGAGCTTGCCGTCGAAATTAGCGAAGCAGAAGTTGTTGTCATAACCGCCGAATTCCTTCATCATGGGATGATCGGATGCGAAGCCTTCGCCGATCGCACGGGCAGTACGGAAATCGTACGGAGTGCCGTCTACATCGAGAAGTTCGCCGTTCGGGATGAGCTCGTTGTCGAGACCGTTGATCTTGTCACAGTCGAGCCAGAGGAGCTGACCGTCGATCACACCGGATTCGTAACCGCCGAGGTTGAAGTATGCGTGGTTGGTCAGGTTAACGATGGTGGTCTTGTCGGTTTCCGCTTCGTAATGGATGGAAACGCCGCCTTCTGCGGTCAGGGTGTAAGTAACTTTTACTGCGAGAGTGCCGGGATAGCCTTCTTCTCCGTCGGGGCTGGTGTAGGTGAGAACGAGAGCGGGTTCTTCTTCGGTGCCTGCTTCTTCCACTGCCCAGATCTTCTTGTCGAAGCCGAACTTACCGCCGTGGAGGGAGTTCTTGCCGTCGTTTGCAAAGAGGGTGTATTCCTTGCCTTCGAGGGTGAACTTTGCGTCGCCGATTCGGTTGCCGATACGACCGATGAGCGCGCCCTGATAACCGCCGGAGGTCAGGTAGCCGTCGATGCAGTCGTAACCGCAGATCACGTCTGCAGCAACACCGTTCTTGTCCTTGACGTAAATGCTCTTGAGGATGCCGCCGTAGTTGAGGACAACAGCAGAGGTGATGGAAGCGTTGGTGAGGGTGTAAGCGTACACTTCACAGCCGCACGGGAGCTTGCCGAAT
>SVQN01000039.1 GCA_015065295.1 Oscillospiraceae bacterium | reverse complement strand
CCTCGTATAATAGAGTAGTAGTTTTTAGAGTTCCTCTCCAAGAACTATGGTATACTGTATAGGATGCTGTGGATTGGTTGTTTCATCCTACCGCCCGACGGTTTACGAAAGGCTCCAACCACAGCCCTTTACGTGTTTGTTGATTAGTTAGATACCGCCCGACGGTTGATTTAGCACGAGGTTACAAGTCGTAAAGAGTCCTGTGGATCCTGTACAGCATCAAATATTTTCTATCGGGGGTATCCCATATGATCTATATCGGAATCGACGTTGCAAAGGACAAGCATGACTGCTTTATCATCAACTCCGAAGGTGAGGTTCTGTATGATGTGTTCACCATTCAGAACGATCTCGATGGTTTTGAAAGCCTGTACCGCAAAATCAAGTCCGTTGCCAGAGATTTAAGCAAAACAAAAGTAGGACTGGAAGCCACAGGACATTACAGCTACAATCTGCTGGGATTTCTGCTTGACAAAAGTTTGCCGACCTATGTCATCAATCCGCTGCACACGAACCTCTACCGTAAAAGTCTGACCCTTCGAAAAACCAAAACCGATAAGGTGGACGCTCGTACAATTGCATCTATGCTAATGTCTGATGTGGACTTGAAGCCCTACTCACAGACATTATACCACAACGAAGAGCTAAAGTCACTAACAAGATACAGATTTGATCAAGTTTCTGTTCGTTCCAAGCTGAAACAGTCTGTATCCCGTCTCATAACCATCCTCTTTCCGGAACTGGAAGGACTTGTATCAACCCTTCACGGAAAAGCCGTATATGCTCTTCTTACCGAGTTTCCCGGGGCTTCCTACATAGCAAATGCCAATTTGACACATCTCACATGCCTTTTACAGAAGAATTCCAAAAGTCATTACAGTAAAGATACAGCAGAACTGATCCGCAATGCCGCCAGACGTTCCATCGGCTCTGTCATGCCTGCTAAATCACTGGAATTAAAGCACACCATCAACATGATTCGGATGATGGATGATGAGATCACTGAAATCGAAGCTGAGATCAAAAAGATTATGGATAAGCTGAATCCTCCGCTTCTCACCATTCCCGGCATCGGTCCCAAAATGGGAGCCATGATCCTTGCCGAAGTAGGAGATTTTTCCGCTTTCAGCAATGCCGATAAAGTCCTGGCATATGCCGGTTGTTCTCCAACTACATACCAATCCGGACAGCTTACTTCTGCCCATGCAAAAATGGAGAAACGTGGCTCGAAGTATCTGCGATATGCTTTGATCAATGCTGTCAAGAAGGTCTGCCGTTGGGACAAGACTTTCAAGGATTATTTTACCAAAAAGAAAGCGGAAGGAAAGCATCCAACCTCTGCTGCTGTTCATGCTGCCAAGAAATTGATGCGGCTGATTTATCACCTGCAGATTTCAGGAGAGACTTTTATTCCGGTATCTTGATTTCTATTCTCCTTGGAGCCTGAGCCATACATATCTGCACTGAGCCGGCGCAGCGCACCCTTGACAAACCGAAGCAGACAAATGCTACCATTTTTTTGCGAGGGCGAGCTGGGCTTTGTTTTCTATTCTCCTCATCGCCCTCGCTGAGCTTACTTCAGCATTTGTCTGCTGTTTGTCAAGGGCGGCGGTCTTTCGGGGATTGGTTTTCTTCAACTTTTTTCATTTAAGGGATTGACTTTTTATAGTTAGTCTTTCGTTTATTGTCCGAGTTTCGTAACCGTCATTCTCAATTTGCTTCCTTCGGTGACAAGTTCGCCCGCAAGGATGTCCTCTTCCGTGACCTTTGCCATGAGGATCGCCTTTTCGTAGGTGCTGTAGTCAATGTCCTTGCTGTATCGTGCGCCGCGCTCGTGGTCGTAAATGATGTAGAGGAACCCGTCGTCCGCTTCCTTCACATCGGGATAGGAGACATTGTCGCGGCCGTCAAGCAGAAGAAATCCCTTGAAGGTTCTGCCGTCATCGTCGGACAGCATCGCCGTGAGGTTGTTTCTTCCCCGGAAATTGTAATGGTTCACAAGCAGAATCCGTCCGGAACGCAGGCGACCGATGTAAAACCGCGAGTTCGGACCGCCGAAACCGCTGTCGAACGCTTCGCCGAAGGTACGTCCGCCGTCCTGCGACACGGCTTTTCCGATGCCGTAGCGGGTGCGGATGTACATTTCGATATCGCCGTTCTGTTTTTCGAGAAGTATATGTTCGTCGAACCAGCGTTCAGGCGCATCGACCGTGCCGATTTTCTCAAAGGTTTCGCCTTCGTCATGGCTGAGGAAAACGTGCGCGCCGGTTTCGTGAACCCCGTCGGAACCTCCGGCAAGACCCGCCGCCAGTCCGGGCTTCCAGACAGCTACCGGGAACAGCCATCCTTCCGCTGTCACGATGGGTTTGTTGAGCATGATGTCGTGCGCGAGCAGACGGACATCGCTCCAGATCAGGTCATCCGCGTCCGGCTGTTCGCAGAGCGCGAATTCCACGCGGGAATCGGGCATGACCGACCAGAGAAACCACAGCCGTCCGAGCGGGTCGATCCAGAGACAACTGTCGTACGCGCGGGCATCTTCGCCCATGTATGCAACGGCAATCGGTTCGGAGAAGGTCGCACCGCCGTCATCGCTCATGACAACGGCGGCAAAGTTGCCCATCTGTTCTGTCTCGCCGCCGCTGTAGAATGCCGCGAAAATGCGTCCGTTCGCGGTCACTTCCACGGACGGAATCCCCTGCCAGAGACGATGGACGGAGGAAAAACGTTCGAGAGAGGTGGGATTGGTGATAAGCATGATGTTCTCCTTTCGGGAGTTTTTGTTTTATTATAGCATACGGACAGAGGAAAAACAAGTAAAAAAGAAGGAACGGTTTCACGTTCCCTCCCAATATGATCCGCTCAGCCGTACTGCGCCTCGCCGAGCGGCTTTTCCCACAGAATCGTCCCTTTCAGCGTACCGGCGATTTCATCCGCAGTCGTCCGCACCTGTGCCATACACAGTTCATCCTTCTTTTTGGATCGGCGGCCTTTGGTACGGAGCAGCTCCTTCAGAACGCAGGCATCGTAACTCACGGCGAAATCCTCCGCATCCCGGTGCGGGAAGAAGGTCACGCCAACTTCGTACCGGACAATTCCGCTGTCGCTTTCCGCGTTCAGCCAGACGGCGGCTCCGCGACGTTCCACGCCGTTGAACGTGCATTCGGCTGAAAAATACTGCTTGTATATATCCACGTTTTTCATAGACATTTCCTCCGACAAAACAGGTGAGAGTTTCCTCTCACCTGCCTGTATATACGATAATTTTTTCTTACTTGTCGCCGAAGTATCTTTCAAGCAGACCCTTGAATGCCTTGCCGTGTCTTGCTTCGTCGCGTGCCATTTCATGTACGGTGTCATGGATTGCGTCGAGGTTGTTCAGCTTTGCGAGCTTTGCGAGGTCGAACTTGCCTGCGGTTGCGCCGTTTTCAGCTTCTACGCGGAGTTCGAGGTTCTTCTTGGTGGAGGTGGTAACAACTTCGCCGAGAAGTTCTGCGAACTTTGCTGCGTGTTCTGCTTCTTCGTACGCTGCCTTTTCCCAGTACAGGCCGATTTCCGGATAACCTTCACGATGTGCAACTCTTGCCATTGCGAGGTACATACCGACTTCGGTGCATTCGCCATTGAAGTTTGCGCGGAGTCCTTCGATGATTTCTTCCGGTACGCCTGCTGCCTTACCTACGCCGACTTCGTGTTCTGCCGCCCACGTCATTTCGGTTTCAACAACTTCTACGAACTTGCTTGCCGGAGCCTTGCAGAGAGGACATTTTTCCGGAGCAGTATCACCGGTCACGATTTCACCACAAATTGAGCACTTCCACTTTTTCATATTCTTTATCTCCTTTGAATTATGTTTGATTTTATTTATTGAGACTGCGTCTCTGTTATTGTGATTATATTATATCATAATTTCATAGAATGTCAATAGGTTTTGCAAAAGTTTTTTCAGAAATTTTCAGAAAATCAAAAAGACACGGTACCGGAGTCCTCACTCCATTTCCGTGTCTTTTGACGGTTGTATGCTTTGGGATTTTCGGGACGGCGCGTCACCGGATTCAGACTGCCCCATGTATTCCGCTTCTGCGCGTTGAGTTCCTTCTGCTTTTTCTTCGACAGCTTTTCAAAGGGGATGTACTTTTCCATAATGTTCTCCTTAGTTCTGTATCGGTTCCGATCTTCGTATGTTTATATTATAGCACAAACCGCCCCATTTGTCAAGCGGAGCGGTTTCGTTTGAATTATTTCGTTTTCCCTTCGCGTTTTTCCGCGAGGTCGCAGTATCGTCGGATCAGCTTTGTTTCGTTCGGATCATACGGATAACCGTTGAACCGGTACAGATCGTGCTGCCATTTCGTCAGGTCGAGCTTCCCTTCCATGAACGCCGGGTTGCGGAAATAGCCGCCCCACGGCTCGAACGTCTGCGAATATCCCTGCATCAGCCCCCAGCTGTAGGAACCGATCTTTTCGAGATAGAACAGCGGGAAGATTTCTTTATAATTGTTGTCGTTCAGGCGGTTCAGCCACTCGTTGTTGATGAGCGGACGGTCAAAATTCTCCCGAAGAAGTTCGATCAGCGGAATCATGTTCGTGTACGGACCGTAATAATGGAACGTGATGATATCCGACAGTTCGACCGCACGGCGTTCGATATCCGACATCTGCGTGAGCGAAGTTGACATCCGCCAGACATCTGCCGTCAGCGGCTGCTTTACCTGCTTTTCGCGGAGAATTTCAAAGAATTTCTCCATTGCGGACTGGCTCATCGTCCCGCGGTTGCTGTTGCCCGGCTCGTTCCAGACATCCCAGATCTGCACGCGGTCGTCCTGACCGTATTTCTCCGCCAGTTCCGCAACCATTTCGTAGTATTTTCCTTCGTATTCCGGATCGTCGAGGAGCATATACCCCGGTTCGCTGTAGTCGCCGGTGTGCGGCCCCTGCTTGATACCGCTGTGATAGCCCCAATCCACCTTCTGTTCGCCGAATACAACCGGCTTGAACCGGCTTTTCGGCACAGTGCAGTCGTTTCCGAGACAGACCATCACGCGGATGCCGTGTCTGTCGGCGAGAGTCAGGTATTCCTCAAAATTCGCCATGAATGCGTCATGTTCGAAGCACCATGCTTCAAACTGGACGACCATCCGGTAGGCGTTGAACCCCAGTTCCTCCGCGATGCCGAATTCGTAATCGACCTGTTCCGCCACTTCCGCGTGGCCGTATTCCTGCCACATGGCGATGCGGTTCACGCAGTTCGCCGGATAGCCGCACCATCCGCGAATCCACGGCTGTGCATTGTACCATGCCCATGCCTGTTCGGATGTCCACTGCCCTTTTGCAAGACCTTTCATATTGATTCTCCTTTTGTAAATTTATTCTCCGTAAACGAACGCCGCGATCGCTTCTGCGGTGCGTTCGATCTGTTCTTCATTGGTGATCGTCGGAGTACCGTCTCCCTTCTGCGCGCCGTACACGCCGAAATACGCATGACAGCCGCCGTCCAGTACGATTTCCGTGACATCTTCGGGGAGATTTGTCCGGTACTGCTCGTATTTTTCCATGTTCAGCACGCCGTCCTCACTGCCGTAGACCGAGAGAACGTCCATGTCCCCTTCGGAAAAATCTTCGGTGGAGTACGAACCGAGCAGGATCAGTCCTTCGTAATCGTCCGTATGGTCTGCAAGGTGCGCCGCCGCCATCGAACCGCCGAGCGAATGCCCGCCGATGTACCAGCGGTCGATGTTCGTGTACATTTCGCGGATTTCCTCCGCCGCATGGATATCGAATACCGCCAGATGATACGGCATTTCGGGCATCGCGCAGAATATTCCGTTTCCGGAGCATTCCATCAGAAGCGGAAGGTACGAATAGGCCTCGACCTTTCCGCCCGGATAGAAGATAAAGCCGACCGTCGAATTCTCATCTCCGGTCACTCTTGTACCGTCCCCCAGGGTATGAAATTCTGTCGGACTATCAATGATCGTCTGAATCGCCTCCATGTCGGCATGATAGTAAGTATTCAGATACAGGCTCACCGCGACAAAACACACCATAAACACCGCGATCAGAACGACGGGAATGCCCTGCCTCCGGTTCCGGCGGTCAGAAAAACGTTTGCGTAAGAAACTCATTGGATTTCTTCCTTTCGTGGAGATATTCTCAATCAGAGCGCGAGAGCTAAATCATTGATTGAGATGAATATACGGTCATGTTGATTGCCAAACGGAAAATTTTCCGGTATAATAAAGACAACAAAACCGGTTTTGATTCTGTATATGAGGGATTTTTATGAAACTTTACATCGGTGAAAATCTGAAAAAGCTCCGCGAGGAAAAGAAAGTCACGCAGGACACCCTCGCGGAATACCTCGGCGTGACCTATCAGGCGGTCAGCCGGTGGGAAAACGGTCTGGCGTACCCGGATATCGAGCTTCTGCCGGAAATCGCACGGTTCTTTGAGGTGAGTCTCGAGGAACTCATGGGAACGGAGAGCGGAAAACAGAAAGCGCGCTCATTTCTGAACGATTGTTACGGACTCCGTCAAACCGACAAACCCGCTGTGCTTGCCAAACTTCGGGAACTTGAACGGGAATATCCGAACGACTGGGAAATCAAAGCCTATATCTGTGAAACATTGATTGATCCACGCCCGACTTCTTACGATGACATCCTTCCGGAACTGCGGCGGTATGCCTTTGCCGCAAAGGAAAAATGTACACTCAAGGATATGTGGGCATTCAAGCAGATTGCCGCAGCTATGATTATGGCTGTTCCCGAAGAAGAAGTGGACGAATGGACGGAATATTTGCCCGCATATCCTTCGCCCAATATTTATGCCGTCCTTCAGGATCGTTACAGGGAACGTAATCAGCCGAAAAAATCCAGACATTACGGAAGTGAAATGCTTTTGAGCTTTGTCGGATTTCTGGAATGCCAGTTCCCGAATTTCGACCATTCCCCAGAAGGAAATATCTACTCTTTACAGATTTCACTCCGACTTATGGATGCAATTGTCGGAACGCCTTACTGTGACGAATGCGGAATCGTCCACAATTCCCTGCTGTTATTCGACCGTGCAGTCACTCAAACGAAAATGGCATCCGGCTATACAGGAAGTGGTCAGACAGAACAGGGACTTCTGGAACTTGAAAAAGGGATTGATCTGTGGCTCCTGTATTCTGAAGCTGTAAAAAATGACTTTTTCACAAGTGATTATCCCTATCTGGAACCGCAGAAAAATGAAGAAGAAGACAAACTGGAAGGAATCCACTGGGGTATATATGCCCTAACCGCTCCGCATGGCTGGGAATGGCTTGATTCCGTCCGGAACGACAAACGGTTTCAGGCACAGCTCCGCCGGCTGTATGACAAACAGGCGGAACTCATCGAATACTGGCGTGACCGTGACTGATCTTTCCTGTTATTATACCACTCCCGCGCAAATTTTGTCAATCCCAAACAAAAACCCTCTTGACAAACCCGCCGGTCATCGGTTAAAATGGTGGTAACATCCATCGGAAATATTCTATGATCGGAGGAACTGTCATGTACCACGACTACAATATGGAGAAAATTCTCGAACACATCCGCACCTGTCCGAAGAAGAAATTCATCCTCGACACCGACACCTACAACGAAATCGACGACCAGTTCGCCATCACCTACGCAATGCTCGCCGACGACATCGACCTTCTTGCGCTGACTGCCGCGCCGTTCCTGAACAGCCGCGCAAAGACCGTCGAAGAAGGCATGGAAAAGAGCTACGAGGAGATGGTGCGCGTCCGCGATCTCGTTGATCCCGACGGTGCGCGGAACATCCCCTGTTATCGCGGTTCGCGGGATTACATGAAGAACATCATCACGCCGCAGCCGAGCGAAGCCGCCGAAAACATCGTCCGTATCGTAAAGGAAGCCGACGATATCGTCTATATCGCCGTGATCGGCTGCTATACCAACGTCGCATCCGCGCTTCTGCTCGATCCGTCCATCATGGACAAGGCGGTCATTCTGATGATCGGCGCGAACAAATTCGAGCGCGGCGATGCGAATGAATTCAACCTCATGCAGGACCGTGCGGCGGCGAGGGTGATTTTTGAATGCGGCGTTCCGCTGGTCGTTCTTCCGGCGTTCGACTGCACGGAGCGGCTGTATATGACCAACGGCGAACTGATGTATTTCCTCTGGAACAAGGCGGGGAAAATCGGCAACTACCTCTGCGATATCTTCAACAAGGACGAACATTTTCCGGATGACGAAGAAAATAACTGTTTCAGCCGCCAGCGTTCGATCTGGGACATCGGCTCCGTAGCGTTCCTGCGGAAAGCGGGCGAAATCTGCCATGTCAATGTCGTTCCTGCACGGACGATTGATGCACGCGGAATGTGGCGCGACCTGAACGACGGACGGGATATGATTTATGTGGACTGGTTTGACCGGAACAAAGTTCTGTCGGATTTCTATACCGTTGTACGAAAAGCAAAATTGATATGAAGACAAAAGACCCTGACGGGATTCGTCAGGGTCAATTTTTTACTTTCCGGCGGGGGATTTGCCCTTATACCAGAACATCGAATGCGCGAGAATGCACTGTGCGGGATAATAGGTCACGACGCAGAGCGTGTCGATAATGTGCGGCGCATCCGCAAACACATAGAGAACGAGCATGAGGTCGGAGAAAAAGAACAGGAAACTACCGGCGGCCAGAAGGAGATTCGTCACGGTATGCTCCCGTACCGCATTGCCGAACGCCTTGCCGACCATGCAGGAAATAATCAGCGCATAGCCGATGCAGATTCCCTTCATTACCGGATCACCAAAGTCAAAGATCGGCGCAAGAAGCAGAAACAGCGCGGCCGCCGCAAAAATCACACCCGACAGGAGCAGGTCGAGCTTTCCGATCCGCTGAAGCTGTGCATAAGAAATGGCATAGAAAATATGTCCGACGGCAAACAGGAGCGCACCGCCGATGAAATTCACGTTCAGCACGATGTCCCCCAGCATGGCGAACACCAGACCGATCACCAGAATCCCCGGAAACCGGAACGGCTTTCTGCGGACAGCGATCAGATACGCCAGATTCAGCACGCCGAGCAGGACAAAACCGAAACTCGTCAGCCCCTTCCGCCAGAGTCCGCCGCAGTCGAGGTACCAGATCATGGATGCCTGCACCAGCACGGCGAGAAGGAGATTCAGAGCGAAAATTCTTTTGTTTTTCATCCGGAAGCCCTCATTTCAAAAACAGATGCAGGAGTTTTTCGTTGACCTTTTTGTACGGCTGATACCGCATCGGCAGATCCATCCACGTTTTCTTGTCCACAATGCTCTTGCTGTGCGAGAAGACATCGAAGCCCTCTCTGCCGTGGTAGCTGCCCATGCCGCTTTCCCCGACGCCGCCGAAGCCCATTTCGCTCGTTGCAAGATGGATGACCACGTCGTTCACACAGCCTCCGCCGAAGGAACAGCGGCTTGTCAGGGTGCGGATGTGTGTTTTGTTTTCCGAGAAAACATAGAATGCCAGCGGCTTCGGCTTTTCTGCGAGGAGATCAATAATGTCGCTCAGCTTTTCGTATGTCAGAACCGGCAGAACGGGGCCGAAGATTTCTTCCTGCATCACCGCGTCGTCCCATGTGACTTTGTCCATCACAGTCGGCGCAATCTGCAAGGTTTCCCGGTTCGTCTGTCCGCCGTGGACAGTCTTTTCGGGATCGATCAGTCCGCAGATGCGGTCGAAATGCTTTTCGTTGACGATTTTTCCGTAATTCGGGTTTGTCAGCGGAAGTTCGCCGAACTGTCGGTTGATCTGGACAATGATTTCACGCACGAGCCGGTCTTTGATTGACGAATGGCAGAGGATATAGTCCGGCGCAACGCAGGTCTGTCCGCAATTGAGGAATTTTCCCCAGACAATCCGCTTCGCCGCCAGTTTGATTTTCGCGGTGCTGTCCACAATGCACGGGCTTTTGCCGCCGAGTTCGAGAACGGCGGGGGTCAGCGTTTCCGCCGTATGGCGGAGGACTTCCTTCCCGACATTCTGGCTTCCGGTGAAGAACACGAAATCGAACTTCATCTCCAGCAGACGCGCGTTTTCCTTCCGTCCGCCCGTGATGACCGCGACGTATTCTTCGTCAAAGCATTCTGTCAGCATCTGTTCGATCAGCGCGGACGTTGCGGGAGAGTACGCACTCGGCTTGACAACCGCCGTATTTCCTGCCGCGATCGCGTCCACGAGAGGGTCGATCGTCAGAAGGAAGGGATAGTTCCATGGGCTCATAATCAGTACGTTTCCGTAGGGCGACGGCTTTTTGTAGCTGACCGACGCGAACTGCGGAAGGGGGGTGGGAACAATTTTGTCCGCCGCAAACGACTTGACATGGCGGATCATGTAGCTGATTTCGTTCAGGACAAGACCTGTCTCGCACATGAAGCCTTCCATCGGGCTTTTGCCGAGGTCGGCTTTCAGTGCCGCGCTGATTTCCGGTTCATACGTTTTGACGGCGGCATAGAGCTTTTTGAGCATTTCGATCCGGAAGGATACTGGAAGGGTTGCTCCGCTCCGGAAAAACCGGCGTTGTTTTGTCAGGATTTCATCAATATTCTGTATCGTCATCGTGTTTGCTCCAATCTGCGGCGGTATAGTAGAAAATTTCAAGTTCCCGGGCATCCATCAGCTTCGGGACGGGGTACAGCGGATTCGCTTCCCGGTCGGCGTGGCGCGCCATCGTCGGAATGTCTTCCTCGAGGATGCCGGACAGGGTCTCGGGAATGTTCATGCGGCGGTTCAGTCCGCGAATGGCACGGATAAAGTCCTTCGCGCCCTGTTCGTGGCTGACATCCGGCGTGGTAACGCCTGCCGCAATGCCGAGTTCATGCAGTTTATTATACACGGTTTTGCCGTAAATTTCAAGTCCGATCGGCAAAAGAACCGCGTTTGCCAGTCCATGCGGAATGTTGTACTGTCCGCCGAGCGAATGTGCGACCGCATGGATGTAGCCGACATAGGATTTCGTAAACGCACGTCCGGCGAGGTAGGACGCGCGCAGCATATTTTCCCGCGCCTGCAGGTCATCGCCGTTCTGATATGCCTTTTCGATGTTGCGGAAGACCAGTCCGACGGCGGTCAGCGCAAGGCTGCGGGTTTCCTTCGTGGTCGAACGTCCGATATACGCTTCAACGGCGTGGGTCAGCGCGTCCATGCCGGTGGTTGCCGTGAGAGACGGCGGGAGTGTACGGGTCACTTCGGGGTCGAGAACGGCGTAACGGGGGATCAGCGGAAAGCTGTTCATCGTGTATTTGTGATGGGTGTCCGCGTCCGTGATGACCGCTGTAACGGTGACTTCGCTTCCGGTACCGGCGGTTGTCGGAACGGCGGCAATCGGCGGCAGCTTCCGGAAAATTTTCAGCGTCCCGCCGAGCTGACGGAGACTGCGGTTCGGGTAAGCGATCCGTGCGCCGACCGCTTTGGCACAGTCCATGGACGAACCGCCGCCGAACGCGATCATCGCCTGACAGCTGTGTTTACGGTACAGGTTTACGGCATCTTCCACGTTTGCCGTCGTGGGATTCGGACGGGTGTCATCGTAAACGGTGCAGGAAATACCGTTCTGCTTGAGAAGGGCTTCAAGAGGGGTGGTCAGACCGGCACCGCGCAGACCTTTGTCCGTCACAAGAAGGAGCGAGGTCACGCGGAGTTTCTGCATAAGGGGGACAAGGTCATCGACTTTCCGGAAGGATTCCGGTTCGCGGTACGGCAGGAACGGCATTGCCGCATAAAACGCAAGCTGATACACACGGCAGAAGGCTTTTTTGAATGGATTCATGAAGATTTTCCTTTGATACTGTATGATTATTTTATATTCAAATATTCCATAATGAATGACTTTAAATATAGTATGATAATTATAGTATACTGACCGTACAATGTCAACCACCGGAGGAAAATTTTCCGGAAAACGGAGGGATTTTTTGGGATCGGTATAAAAATTATACCTGCGGTAGAATTCTCTTGCCGAGGCGTTTCTTGCAATTCCGGCAGATGTGCGCTATACTGTAACCAAGATGTACATCGGACGCAAATCCACCCCTTGAAACTCCCGGAAGGAGATGATTTTATGACAAACAATCTCGGCGAAACCATCCGCCGTTTACGCAAACTCCACGATATCACGCAGGAAACCCTCGCGGACGCGATCGGTGTGACGATCCCCGCCGTTTCCAAATGGGAACGCGGCGAATGCCTGCCCGACGTGACGCTGATCGTACCGATTGCGGCGTATTTCGGTATCACGACGGACGAACTGCTCGGCGTGAGCGAGGAAGTCAAACGTGCGAAGATACAGAAATGGTACGACGATTCCCTGCCTCTCATCTGGCGTCAGACAAAGGAAATCGCGCAGGCGCGCTTCGACGGACTGCTTGCACTGATGGACGAATACCCGAACGATTTTGAACTGATGCAAAACTACATCGTATCTGCAGTACTCGATCCGGAATTCCACGACGACTATAATCAGACCGAAAAATCCCGGAAAAAGAATTTCAAGAAAATCGAGGAATGCTGCCGCACGATCCTCGACAAATGCACGGATGCTGAAAAACGTCAGACAGCGATCGACGGTCTCGCGGAACTGTACGCATCCGACGGACGGCTGGAAGAAGGCGAAAAATTTCTTAAGGAAAACGTTCCGTTCGACCTTCTCAACGAGCGGCTCGTCTGGCTGTACGAATCGGTCGATCATCCGGATACACCGGACAAATACCGGAATTATCTGTACTACCAGATGCGCAATCTGGTGCAGAAAATAAATTTTTATCTGGACTGGGTCAAGCCGATCGAAAAGAAGCGCGAACTGTACCGCCGGACAATTGCCATGTACGAAGCATTCTGTGGGGACGATCCCGGAACCCTGTGCTTCTATACGGCGCATCAGTATTATCACGAATGTGTGGACTGTACCTGTGCCGGACTTCTTGACGAGGCGATGGAGGCGGCAGAAAAGTGCCTGCGCGACATTCACCGGTACGACCGTCTGCCGAAAGAGTGTCCGTTCACGACCGGTATCATCGAAGGCTACACCCATACAATCTCCGAACCTGCCATGGAAGCCGCTGACATGACGGAAACGGAGTATATGCTCGACCTGTTCAAGCAGGACTGGGCGGCTCCGCTGCGCGAACGCGAGGACTTTCCGGCACTTCTTGAACGATACCGCAATCTCCGTTAAAAAATCCGACAAAATATCGTAAAAATTTCCACAAAATTCGGTCGGCACGTCTATTGCAATGGAGAGGACTTGGGAGTATAATGTTGTCTTGTGCATTCCATTAATTATTATATTATACCATCAAAGGAAAAAGGACATTCGCTCATGAACAACATTTTCCGTCCCAAGTTCTTCTCCGCGATCCGCGAATATTCCGGCAAGAAGTTCGTTTCCGACCTCGTTGCCGGGGTGATCGTGGCGATTATCGCGCTTCCCCTCTCCATTGCGCTGGCGATTGCTTCCGGCGTGTCTCCCGAAAAGGGGCTGTACACCGCCATCGTCGCCGGGTTCGTGATCTCGTTCCTCGGCGGCAGCAGCGTCAACATCTCCGGTCCGACCGCGGCGTTTGCGACCATCGTTGCCGGAATCGTCGCCCAGTTCGGTACCGACGGTCTGGTGCTTGCGACCCTCATGGCCGGCATCCTGCTCATTCTCATGGGCATCTTCAAGTTCGGCTCCCTCATCAAGTACATCCCCTACACCATTACGACCGGGTTCACGTCCGGTATCGCCGTAACCATCATCGTCGGACAGATCAAGGACTTCCTCGGTCTGACCTATCCCGAAGGAACCCACGCGATTGAAACGATGGAAAAGCTCTCCGCTGTCGGCGCATCCATCGGTACGCTGAACTGGCAGGCACTGCTGGTCGGTCTGCTCGGTCTGGCAATCCTGATCGTATGGCCGAAGATTTCCAAGAAAATCCCCGGTTCCCTGATCGCCGTCATCGTCGGCGTGGTTGTCGTTAAGGTCACAGGCATGGAAGTCAACACCATCGGCGATCTGTACACCATCTCCCGTGATCTTCCGAAGTTCGCGTTCCCCGCGATTGAATTCGCTACCATCAGGGAACTCATCCCGAGCGCATTCACCATTGCCATTCTCGCGGGCATCGAATCCCTTCTCTCCTGCGTTGTATCCGACGGTATGATCGGCGACCGCCATCATTCCAACACCGAGCTGATTGCGCAGGGTGCGGGCAACATCATGTCCGGTCTGTTCGGCGGTATTCCGGCGACCGGTGCGATTGCGCGTACCGCGGCAAACGTCAAGAACGGCGGCCGTACGCCGGTTGCGGGCATGGTTCATGCGCTGGTGCTCCTGCTGATCCTCGTCGTTCTGATGCCCTACGCGGCATGGATTCCGATGCCGATCATCGCGGCGATCCTCTTTATGGTTGCATACAACATGAGCGAATGGCGGCATTTTGTTCACGTCTGCAAGACCGCGCCGCTGTCCGACATTCTCGTGCTTGTCATGACCTTCGTGCTGACCGTTGTGTTCGACCTCGTCGTTGCCATTGAAGTCGGCATGGTTGCTTCCGCAATCCTCTTCATGAAGCGGATGTCCGACGTTACCCACATCCGTCCCTGGACAAAGGCAGATGAAATGAACGAAACCGACGCCGGCAGACTGAAGAATATTCCGGACGGTACTGCCGTATTCGAACTGAACGGCCCGATGTTCTTCGCAACGTCCGACAAGTTTTCGGCGATTCCGGTACGCGAAGGCGACAAGGCGGTTATCCTCCGGATGCGGAACGTACCCGCACTGGACGCTTCCGCGATGCGTTCGCTCGAAGCGATTCAGCGTGTCTGCGCGGAAAAGGAAATGACCCTGATTCTCTCCCACGTCAACGAACAGCCGCTCTCCGTTATGAAAAAGGCCGGTTTCGTGGATGCGGTCGGCGAAAAGAACTTTGCCGAAAACATCGACGCGGCACTGGAAATGGCTGCGGAAATCTGCAAGAAGTAAAGAAATCCATCAAAAAAGGAACCCCGCGGGGTTCCTTTTTCATATACCTTAATGCTTGTGGGGCTTGATGAGTTTGAGTGCCTTGGCAATTTCCATCACCGGGAACGGAACCAGAAGGAGTCCGAGACCGAGGAGGTAGAGCTTGCCGGGAAGAGTAATCAGACCGAAGATGGAGCCTACGGGCGTAAAGAGAACGAGAGCTACCATCAGCGTGGATGCGAGTGCCGCGAGGTTCAGGGTACGGTTGGTGAAAATACCGATGTGGAACAGCGAATGTTCAGAACGCATATTGAACGCCTGAACAATCTGGCAGAGGGACAGCACCATAAATGCGAGCGTCTGACCGCCGGCAAGTTCGCCGGTGACTTTTTCGCCGACATAGAAGCCGACGAGCGTCAGTGCCGCAAACATCATGCCCTGAATTACCACGCGGATGCCGAGACCGTGTGCGAAAATGCCTTCATCCTTCGGCTTCGGCTTGCGGTCCATAACGTCGGATTCCACCGCTTCCATACCGAGCGCGATCGCCGGGAGGGAGTCGGTGACGAGGTTGATCCACAGAAGCTGCATGGACAGAAGCGGGGATTTATGCCACAGAAGCATTGACGTGAAGACGGTGAACACTTCGCCGATGTTCGTTCCGAGCAGGAAACCGACCACCTTCTTGATATTCGCGTAAATGCCGCGTCCTTCGCGGACAGCATCGACGATGGTTGCAAAATTGTCGTCGGTCAGGGTCATATCTGCCGCACCCTTTGCTACGTCCGTACCGGTGATCCCCATCGCGCAGCCGATATCTGCTGCCTTGAGTGCGGGTGCATCGTTGACACCGTCGCCGGTCATGGAAACAACCTGATTCTTGCGCTGCCATGCCTTGACGATGCGGATCTTGTTTTCCGGAGATACGCGCGCGTATACGGAGATATCTTCGACGGATTCGTCGAGTTCGCTGTCGGTCATCGCGTCAAGCTGCGCGCCGGTGATGGCACGGTCGCCTTCTTCGAGAATACCGAGTTCCTTTGCGATTGCGGAAGCCGTGACAACGTGGTCACCGGTAATCATGACCGGCTTGATGCCCGCTCTGCGGCAGACTGCAACGGCAGCCTTCGCTTCCGGACGCGGCGGGTCGATCATGCCGACCAGTCCGAGGAACGTCAGGCCGCTTTCGATTTCTTCGGAAGTCAGGGTTTCGGGAATTGTATCAATGACTTTATAACCGACCGCCAGAACACGGAGAGCGTCCGCGCTCATCTGTTCGGTCATCTGCTTTGCCTTTTCGAGATTGCCCGCGATGCAGCGTTCCGCCATCATGTCGAACGCACCCTTGACGATGACGACATTTTTGCCGTCCATGCGGTTGATCGTGGACATCAGCTTGCGGTCGGAGTCAAACGGGATTTCGCCGAGACGGGGGTAGGTCTTGTTCAGATCGTCCTTCGGCAGACCGTTTCTGTGTGCTGCCAGAACGATTGCAGTTTCGGTCGGGTCGCCGATATGCTGTTCTTCGGTACCGTGGAAGATGACCGAACCGTCACAGCAGAGCGTACCGTAGGTCAGGAGCTTTTTGATCGGATCGGAATTTACGGTGGTGATTGCCTCGGGTTCCGCCGCACCGTCGAGGTATGCCTTGACGAGCGTCATGCGGTTCTGGGTGAGCGTACCGGTTTTGTCGGAGCAGATGACGGACGCGCTGCCGAGCGTTTCCACGGCCGGGAGACGGCGGATGAGCGCGTTCTTCTTGACCATGCGCTGTACGCCGATGGAGAGAACGATGGTAACGATTGCCGGAAGACCTTCGGGAATCGCGGAAACGGCAAGCGAAACCGCCGTCATGAAGATTTCCATGACCGGAATTCCGTTGACGATGCCGACGACAAAAATGATGCCGCAGGCTGCGAGAGCGATGATGCCGAGGTATTTGCCGAGCTGTGCGAGCTTCTGCTGGAGAGGGGTCTGACCCTCATTTTCACTGTCAAGCAGATTGGCGATCTTACCCATTTCGGTATCCATACCGATGGCCGTGACAACTGCGGTTGCCGTACCGTAAGTGACGGAGCATCCGGAGAAGACCATGTTGGAACGGTCGCCGAGCGGGGCTTTTTCATCGACAACGGCTTCCGCGTCCTTTTCCGAGGGAACGGATTCCCCGGTCAGCGCGGATTCTTCACTCTTGAGGCTGACGCTGTGGAGAAGACGTGCATCGGCGGGAATAAAGTCGCCCGCCTCCAGACGGATGATATCGCCGGGAACGAGTTCGGACGCGTCGATCACCTTTTCCTCGCCGTCACGGATAACGCGGGCATGGGGAGCCGACATACTTTTCAGAGCGTCGAGTGCTTTTTCCGCCTTGCTTTCCTGAAGCACACCCATCACGGCGTTCAGCACGACGATGAGGACGATCAGGAGCGGTTCAAAGAATTCCTTCGGATTCTGTTCCACGCAGGCGATCACGAACGAAACGACTGCCGCCGCAAGGAGAATCAGAATCATGACATCCTTGAACTGGTCGAAGAACCGCTGGAGAGTGGTCTTCTTTTTCTTTTCGCGGAGTTTGTTCGGGCCAAGCTCCGCCGCTTTTTCCGCCGCCTTTGCGGATGTCAGGCCGCGTGTCAGGTCGGTGGCAAGAGACTTCAGGGTCTCTTCTCTGGACTGATGATGATAGAGCAACGTTAAGTCCTCCTGTAATGTGATTGGGTACAAGGAACGGCAGAAAAACAAAAAAGACGAGTCTCTTACCTGTGAATACAGATAAGTCTCGTCATTTCAGATGGTGCAGGAATTTCTTCCACGATGTTGACACCATCCCACATTGCTGTGCCGACTACTCCCTTATCGCGGTACGGATACCGCTGCGGAAATACGTTCGATTTTCAGCCGATCATTGATTACATTCTGTATTATAGCAGAATTTCCCGGTATTTTCAAGGGGATTTCAGAAATTTCCTTAAAAATATCGGAGGATCGGACGGGACTGTATACCGATACAGTATACGCGGATCGAATGAATTTATACCGATTCCTTTTCGCGGCGGATTGACAAAATCCCCGGAAAGAGGTATAATTTCAAAAGTACATACAAGGAGATTTGCCTGAATGACCCATCTTTACTTCATCCGTCATGCGGAATCGCGGTACGATGCGGACGACCATACGCGCGGACTGTCCGACAAGGGTCTGCGCGACCGCACTCTCGCCGCGGAATTTCTCGCAGACAAATCCATCGACGCAGTGCTGTCCAGTCCGTACCGCCGGGCAGTCGAAACCGTACAGGAATTCGCGGATCTGCGCGGGCTGGATGTGATTCCGGTCGAAGATTTCCGCGAACGCTGTATCGCCGATGTCTGGATAGAAGACTTCCGGGAATACACACGGCGGCAGTGGGAAGATCACGATTTCAAACTTGCCGGCGGCGAAAGTCTCCGGGAGGTTCAAAGCCGGAATATTGCCGCTCTTTCGGACGTTCTGCGGCAATATGAGGGAAAAACCATCGCTATCGGTACGCACGGAACGGCTCTGAGCACGATAATCCAACATTTTGTTCCTGCATTTTGTTATGCGGAATTTGACCGTATCCGCGGAAAAATGCCGTGGGCAGTGCATTTTACGTTCGACGGCGAACGGTGCGTCCGGATTGAAGGACATGATCTCTTTGACAAAACGGTTACACGGTATCTTTAATTTTATCAACTCACAGGATTTGACATGAAAACAAAATCAACCAGACTCAATCTCCCGATGATCGGGATCATCCTCGCACTCGCATGGCCGACGATGCTCGAACAGCTCATGCAGACCGCCGTTCAGTACATCGACACCGCCATGGTCGGCTCGCTCGGTACGGCGGCAACGGCATCCGTCGGTGCGACCACCACAGTCGGCTGGCTCATCGGCAGTACCATTTCCGCCTTCGGGGTCGGATTTCTTGCGTTTATCGCGCGAGCCTGCGGTGCGGGGGACCGGGAAGCGGCCGCACGTTCGGTTTCGCAGGCGGTTCTCGTCGTTCTTCTGGCGGGGATCGTATTCACGATTCTTCCGCTGTCCCTGAGCGGGATGGTTCCCGTCTGGATGCAGGTGGACGAAGCCATCCGTCCGCTGGCATCGCGGTATTTCTTCATTCTATATGTCCCGATGCTCCCGCGTACGGCAAGTATCATTTTCGGTACCGTCCTGCGAGCGGCAGGCGACACAAAAACGCCGATGAAGGTTGGGATTCTCGTGAACATTATCAATGTGGTTCTGAACTTTCTGATGATCTACCCGACCCGCACGGTTTCCCTGTTCGGTCTGTCCTTTCCGATGGTCGGATGCGGCTGGGGTGTACTCGGTGCGGCGGCGGCATCCGCGATTGCGTTCACCATCGGCGGGATTTATATCACCGTTGTTCTCTGGCGGCATCCGATGGTCTCCCCGCGCGGACAGAGCTTCCGTCCGGACATGACGATTCTGAGACCGTGTATGAAAGTGGCGTTCCCGAATATGCTCCAGCGATTCGGCACCTCTCTCGGCTATGTGGCATTTGCATCCATGATTAATTCCCTCGGCGAAATTTCCACGGCGGCACACACCATTGCGAACACGGTCGAATCGGCGTTCTACATTCCCGGCTACGGAATGCAGACGGCGGCGGCAACTCTCGCGGGCAACGCCTACGGTGCGCGTGACGAGCAGAAAATGAAAGACCTCGCGGCGATGTTCATTCCGTTGGAAATTTTCCTGATGATCCTCTCCGGCGGCGCACTGTTTGTCTCTGCTCCGGCACTCGTCGGTATTTTCTCCGAAGACCCGAATGTCATCGCGCTCGGTTCGACGGTTCTGCGGATGGTTGCGGTATCGGAGCCGTTCTACGGATTCTCGATTATCATGGAAGGCATGATGCAGGGCGTCGGCAATACGAAGCTGCCGTTCTTCTTCAACGTTCTTGGAATGTGGGGTGTCCGCATCGTCGGCACATTTCTCTGTACGCAAGTACTGACGTTCGGACTGGTGTCCGCGTGGGCGTGCATGATCGCGCACAACCTGCTGATCTGCCTCCTGTTCTTCATCTGCTATGTACGGGGGCTCTGGAATCCGCTGACGCAGGGGAAATAACCGTGTTTTTGTCAAAATATATGTTCCGGCCGCCTGCGGAAGTAAAAAATTTATCGGTATTGCAACAGGTTTTTTTTGAGAAAAAATGCAGACAAGACGACAAAAATGTGCTATAATAAATGCGTGAAAATCTTCCACATACAAGATAAAAAGGAGTTATTCTTATGATTAAGGTTTACGAAGGCAAGACCAAGGACGTTTACAAGCTCGACAACGGCAATGTAATGCTGAAGTTCAAGGACGACTGCACCGGCAAGGACGGCGTGTTCGATCCGGGTGAAAACAGCGTTGGTCTGACCATCGAAGGCATCGGCAAGGCAAATCTCCAGACTTCCGTTTACTATTTTGAACTCCTCAAGCAGGCAGGCATCAAGACCCACTACGTTTCCGCAAACATCGACGCAGCGGAAATGGAAGTTCTTCCGGCTACCGTATTCGGTCACGGTCTCGAAGTTATCTGCCGTCTCGTTGCAACCGGCAGCTTCATCCGCCGTTACGGTGAATACATCGCGGACGGTACCGTTCTCGAAGGCGGTTATGTGGAATGCACCTTCAAGAACGACGAAAAGGGCGACCCGCTGGTAACCGGCGAAGGTCTCGTCGCTCTCGGCGTTATGACCGAAGAAATGTTCGCAAGCCTCAAGGCACAGACCCTTGCAATCACCAAGGTTGTTGCAGACGACCTGAAGTCCATCGGTCTCGACCTCTGGGACATCAAGTTCGAATTCGGCTACAACAACGGCGAAGTCATCCTCATCGACGAAATCGCATCCGGCAATATGCGCGTCTACAAGGACGGCAAGATCGTCGAACCCGTTGAACTGACCAAGCTTATCAATAACAGATAATTTTTTCGGGGAAAACCTTTTTAAGGAAAAGGTTTTCCCCGAACCCCTTTCCAAAACCTTTTTGGACTGGGTATGAAACAGGATTACGTTCGGTGCAGACCGGACGTTTTTGTTTTTCAACCGGTGGTTGTGCGGCTGTCTCTGAGAAAGACCTTCCCTTCTCATGAAAAATGCGGTATACTATGGTCAACGGTACCGGAAATTTATGATTTGGAGGAAATCCATGATGACACAAACCATCGGACAGGTGATCCGCAGGTTACGGAAGGAACGGAATTTTACGCAGGAAGAACTGGCAGAACAGCTCAATATTTCCGCACAGGCGGTCAGCAAATGGGAAAACGGGACGAGTATGCCGGATATTTCGCAGGTTGTGCCTCTGGCAAGCGTGTTCGGCGTGACGACGGATGTTTTGTTCGGCGTAGAGGGAACGAATGCGGCTGAGGAAGCATACCGGATTGTCAGCGAAGCGGAAGAAATCAAGCAGTACGGGGAACTCTCCACCTATCTCGCCGCCTACGATCATCTTCTGGAGGGATTGCAGAAGTATCCGAACAATCTGGTTCTGCTGAACAACTGCGTGGGATTCGGACTGTCGCTGTGTCTGCCGGAAAACGGCTGGCTGTACGCGGCGGAACGGGCGGATGAAATTGCCTCCGAGACAGAACGTCAGGCAGGACTGATTATCAGTTACTCCAGGAGTCCGTCGGACATTCTGCGGGCGCATCAGGTGCTTCTGCTCCTGTATTCCTCGCAGGGAGAATACGGCAAAGCCGCTGCCGAAGCCGAGCATTTTCCCGAACGTACAGACTTTACCCTGCACACCAACATGGCACGGGTGTACGAATGCCGCGGAGAGTGGGAAGAAGTGATCCGGCATCTCGGAATTGACAATTCGTATGCAATCCAGACCCTCGAAGACAATCTGGCGCGGCTCGGGAAGGCTTACTACAACGTTGGGCGGTACGATCAGGCGATCTACCTCTACGAAAGCTGGTTCCGCACGATGGAGGCAATGTTCGGCGAACGGTTCCCGTCGTTCCACGATTTCGATTCGGGCGACTGCTATCTGCTTCTGGCACAGGCATATCTTGCGTCCGGCGACAAAGAAAAGGCGATGGAAAACGTCGAAAATTCCATCCGGTTCTATCTGGACATCATCCGTCCGACAAAGAAGATCCGGCTCGCCGCCCTGCGGGAAAATCCGCCGCTGACCGTTCACGGAATCACGGATATTTTTATCTCCGTCCCGGTCATGAAGGTAAAGCTGACGGAAAAGCTCGACTCTCCCGAACTGGAACCTCTCCGCGATTCGGAACGGTTCCGCGCACTCCGTGATGAAGTAGACTCCCTGTAACACACAAAAATCCGCTCCGGTTTCGGTCAGAGCGGATTTTTTGACTTATTTTTTCGTTCCCTTCACGGGGATAATCACCAGCGTAACATACGCCGCAGCCGCCATCGTGAAGACAAATGCCAGTGCGGACACCACCTGCTGTGCGTAGACGGACATTCCGAACAGCGTATTGCCGCTTTCCTGAATGTGCGTGACCAGTCCGCTGACGACAAGCGTGGTAAGGAATCCGACGACGCCGCTGACTGCCTGCGAAACGGCCAGTGCGTTGGATCGGGTTTCCGGCGCAACGTAGTCAAACACAAGATTCGTCAGTGCGCTGTTGATGCCGCCCATGGCGATCGCATACAGGGCGTAATAGATCGTGTAGAACACCGCGCCGTTTGAGGGGACGGTGAACACGTTCACGAGAAAGCCGATTCCGGCGATGCCGAGACACAGGCGCACCATCGAGGCAAATGAATTTTTATCGGCGTACCTGCCCCAGAACGTCGAGACGCTTGCGCGGACAAGGCTGTAGACAATCGAGAGGATCGACACGAACTGTAAGCTGAATCCCAGTTCCTTGATGAGGTATGTCCCGTAGAACGGCGTGGCGGAACTGGATGCAATATGCCAGATCACGAACAGGATCGTGACCTTGACGACCGTTTTATCCTTCAGTGTACCGAGCATTTCCCGGATGGGATTCGTTTTTGCGGTTTCCTTTGATTCCACGGAGATTTCGACCGAGAACAGCATGGTCAGCGTATGGAGAACGGTCAGGACGAAAATCGTCACGCCGCAGAGGATGAACGCGGTTTCGATCTTCCCTTCCGCTTTGTAATAGTCGATCAGGCTGCCGGCCGCAAAGGAGAAAATCATCCCGGACAGAAGGGAGACAATTTCCTTCTGCGAGGTAAACACGCCGCGCTTTTTGTCTTCGACAAGTCCCATCAGCCAGTTGACCTTGAGCGGATGGACGCTGTTGTAGATCAGATATGCCACAAAAATGGCAGTCATGAACACGGCGATTTTGATCTGCTTATCTCCTCCGGCCAGCGGAATGAGGAAGAGCAGAAGGAACAGAAGCTGATTCAGCACACTGAGGGCAATGACCGTTCCCTTCACGCGGGGGCGTTTCAGAAAGACGGACAGAAGCTGGAACAGACATCCGAGAGAGATGAAGGAGGAAATAACCCCCGTCAGACCGTCGGAAATCCCGAGATGCGTGGTCAGCGTGGCAAGATAGGAGCCGCTGACGAGGATCGAAATGAAATATTCCAGCGCGGCTTCGATGATGTACAGAACCCGGCTGCGCTGAACGTTTTTGTCGTTCATGATGTTGGCGGAAGACCTCTTTTCGGGTAAGTTTGAATTCACGTCATTATAGCAGATTCCGCACATTTTTTCAACACTTTCCGAATTTCCTCTTGAAAATTTCGCGGAAATCGACTATACTGGAAACAGAAAAAACAGACAGGGGGATGCCTTATGAAAACACTGCGATTATCCGAAGACCGCCGCCGCATCGTGACGGAAGACGGCGGACGCTTTTACTTCATCGGCGACACCGCATGGGAACTGTTCCACGCTCTCTCCGCAGAAGAAGCGGAGCTTTACCTGACCACCCGTGCCGCTCAGGGATTCAATCTGATTCAGGCAGTCGTTCTCGCCGAACTGGACAGTCTGACCCGCCCGAATTTCTACGGCAGATTTCCGCTGAAAACGAACGGAAACGGTGAATTTGATCCGACACTTCCCGACACAGACGGGGATTATTCGTTTTTCGATCATGTCGAACAGATCGTCACCCGTGCGGAGGAACTCGGTCTGTACATGGGAATCCTGCCGACGTGGGGGGACAAATGGAACAAGCTCTGGGGTGCGGGGCCGGAAATCTTCACGCCGGAAAATGCGTATACTTACGCCAGATGGCTGGCGGAACGGCTTGTGCATCATAACAACATCGTCTGGATTCTCGGCGGCGACCGTCCGCTCGATAACGAAAACCATTATGCGGTCATCGACGCAATGGCAAAAGGCGTGCGTGACGGGGACAGCGGGAAATTCCTGATTACTCTGCATCCGTGCGGCGCGCGTTCCTCGTCGGAATTCGTGCATGAGCGGGACTGGCTCGATTTCAATATGCTCCAGTCCGGTCACGGACGTCCGACCGCGCCCGGCTATGAAATGCTCGCGCGGGACTATGCGAAATTCCCCGTCAAGCCGGCCATGGACGGCGAACAGGTCTACGAGGATCATCCGATCAACTTCAATCCGGCAAACGGGTATTACGATGCCGTGGATGTCCGTGTGACCATGTGGCGGAATCTGCTGTCCGGTTCCTGCGGGAATACCTACGGGCACCACAGCATCTGGTGCATGAACCGCGAGCCGGGGACGTATTTCACGATGAAATGGCAGGATTCCCTGCACCGTCCGGCGGCAGAACAGATGCACGTTTTCCGGGATTTCATAGGAACGCACGATCTGACGACCTTCGTCCCGGCGGAAACAGTCGTGAAGGACAACGAACACGCCGCCAATTACGTCGCCGCAATGGTTTCGGCTTCCGAACGCGCGGCCGTCCTTGCCGTTCCGAACGGATGTCCGTTTGAACTGGATCGGGAGGCGTTCCCGTTTGATGCGGATTTTCCGAAAATGACCGTCACAGCACTGGAACCGACCACCGGAGAGTACACAGATGCCGCCATTCTCTCGGAAGCCGGACGGATCACTTTCCGGAACCGTGCTGCAGGACGGGGTGAGGACATCATCGTTCTTCTGAAACAGGAATAAACAAACTTTATATATCTCAGAAAGGATATGGATTATGAACGCAAAACTGGCTGTATGGACTTCGTACTATGTCGATCTCAGTCCCGAGGATGCGGTGCTGGAATTGAAAAAATGGGGCATTAACGCCTCCGAACTCTCCGACGAACACGGTCTGATGCTCCTGAAACGCGGCGATCCCGTTGAAGTGGGTCGGGAATTCAAGAAATTCGTGGACGAACAGGAGTTTACCATGACGCAGGGGCATCTCTGGCTCGCCTGCAAAATCTGTTCGACCGAAGAAGCTGTGTACGACCTGCTGAAATGGATTGACCTGTACGATGCAATCGGTATCAAAAACGCCGTTCTCCACTGTGACGGCATCGCGGCGGAAAAGGATCTTCCCGCCGAAGAAAAGTACGCGCGTAATCTGGCAAAATTGAAAATCGTCGAAGCGCACATCAAGGAAAAGGGACTGGGCATCCGTGTCTGTCTCGAAAACCTCATCGGATTGTTCTGCACCGTTGACGAGCTGAACAACCTGATCGACGGACTCGACGATTCCTGCTTCGGCATCTGCCTCGATACGGGTCACCTGAATCTGAGAGACAAGGATCAGGCGGGCTTCATCCGCAAGGCGGGAAACCGTCTGGGTGCGCTCCACATCGCGGACAACGAAGGCGAAAAAGACCAGCACATGATGCCCTACGGCAAGGGCAACGTCAAGTGGGACCTTGTCGTGAAGGCTCTGCGTGAAATCGGATACAGCGGACTGTTCAATCTGGAAATCCCGGGCGAACGTCTGGCTCCGCTTCCGGTACGCGGGTACAAACTCGAGTACATCCGGAAGTGCTATGAATATATGATGACGATTGAATAAACAATCAAAGTGCAGTGCAAATTTCACGTTGAATTCGCACTGCACTTTGTCATTTCCCATATTAAAAAGGTTTTGGAAAGGGGTTCGGGGAAAACCTTTTCCTTAAAAAGGTTTTCCCCGAAAAAACTCAC
>SVQN01000038.1 GCA_015065295.1 Oscillospiraceae bacterium | reverse complement strand
TGCGGAATGAACTACAACACTTTCCGGAAACAGTTTGCAAAAACATTCGGCGTTCCGCCCGCGCAGTACCGCATCCGCCACCGGATCCTGTCCGCCAAGCAGCTTCTGGAGATCGGACTGCCGGTCGGGGAAGTGGCCGCATCGCTCGGGTACCCGGATATTTATTCGTTTACCCATCAGTTTACCGCTGTCACCGGACAATCCCCGACCGAGTTCCGCAACGACCGGGAAATGAGGGAATAAAATCCAGTAAAACGCCCCGGCGGAATTGACATTCTCTCCGAAATATGCTACCATGAAGTATCGGATAACAAAATAAAAATCAAAGGAGAACACACATGATTATCACCGACATCACCCGAATCGGCGACCCGCAGGTTCTGCTGTACGAAGGCAAATACTACAGCTACGCCACCAGCAGCGGCGAAGGCTTCCTCGTCTGGGAAAGCGAAGACCTCGTCCACTGGAGCGAACCGACGCTCTGCTTCCGCGCGATTGATTTCTGGGGCAAGTCCCATTTCTGGGCACCGGAAGTTGTGTATCACAACGGCAAATTCGTCATGCACTATACCGCGCAGAGCCGCGAACTGGACTCTCTCCGTCTCGGCGTGGCGGTTGCGGACGACCCGAAAGGCCCGTTCACGGACGTTCACGGCAAGCCGATGTTCGATTTCGGCTACGCGGCGATCGACGGTTCCGTTCTCGTCAGTGACGAAGGCAACTATTTCTACTACTCCCGCGACTGCTCCGAAAACATCATCGGCGGTGTCAAGACGAGCCAGATTTACTGCGTACAGCTCGACGACACCCTCACGAACGTGATCGGTGAGGCGCAGCTCATGACCACGCCGGACAAGGAGTTCGAGTTCAAGTCGCTGAACATCAACCACCTCTGGAACGAAGGCCCCTGCGTAATTTACCGGGACGGCAAGTACATCATGAATTACTCCGCGAACTGCTACGCGACGAACGATTACGCCATCTGCGTGGCAACGGCGGATCATCCGATGGGGCCGTGGACAAAATCCGCGAACAATCCGGTCCTGTCCTGCCGTGCCGACCTCTTCGGTGCGGGACACAACGCCTTCTTCACCGGCAAGGACGGCGAGCTGTACACATCCTTCCACATCCAGACCAATCCCGACAAGCCGAGCGGCGACCGCCGGACGGTTCTCGGCAAGGTCACGTTCGGGGAAAAGAACGGCGAAATTTATCAGACGATTGAGTAAAAATCAAAAGGACGGTATCCGAAGATATCGTCCTTTTTGTACGTCATTATTCAAACAGAGGAGTCGAGAAATACCGTTCTGCGGTATCCGGAAGAACCGTCACGACCGTCTTGCCCTTGCCGAGAACCTTTGCCAGTTTGATCGCCGCCGCAACGTTGGTGCCGCTGCTGATGCCGCAGAGGATGCCTTCCTTGAGCGCGAGATCCTTCGATACGCGGATCGCTTCGTCGTCGCGGACGATACAGATATCGTCGTAGATGTTCTGGTTGAGGATTTCCGGAATCACGCCGTCGCCGATGCCCATCTGAACGTGCGTGCCGATGGAGCCGCCGGAGAGAATCGCCGCGTTTTCCGGTTCGACTGCCCAGATGGTCATATCCGGATTGGCTGCCTTGAGTGCTTCGCCGATACCCGTGATGGTGCCGCCGGTACCGATGCCGGAACAGAAGCCGTGAATCGGGCCGTCCACATCGTCGAGGATTTCCTGTGCGGTCTGGCACCGCTGGATCGCCGGGTTCGCCGGATTTTCAAACTGCTGCGGAACGAATACGTTCGGGTCTTCCGCCTTCATCTTCAGCGCGAGGTTCAGGCATTCTTCGATGCACAGACCGATATTGCCCGCATCGTGGATGAGGATGACTTCCGCGCCGTAATGTTCGACGAGAAGACGGCGTTCCGCGCTGACGGAGTCGGGCATGATGATCTTGGTCTTATAGCCGCGAACCGCGCCGACCAGTGCAAGGCCGATGCCCTGGTTGCCGCTCGTCGGTTCGACGATGATGGTGTCGGGGCCGATCAGACCCTTTTCTTCCGCATCGCGGATCATATTGTATGCCGTGCGGGTCTTGATGGAACCGCCGACATTCAGTCCTTCAAATTTCACAAGAATATCCGCTCCGTCAGGATCGGCAAGACGCTGCAGGCGGATCATGGGGGTATGCCCCATCGCTTCAAGAATGTTGTTGTATATCATGAATGTATTCCTTATTTATGCAAAGCTATCTTATTAAGTATATCACACCTCCTCCGTTATTTCAAGAGGAAAATGAAACGGGAAAGAATTTTTTGAAAGTTTTGCAGACACGGAACTTTTTCCATCTCCGGAACGTCTTATACAGCAGAATGTGAACAGCATCCGGCAATCCTTCACACAAAATTCCAAAAATACACAGGAAATGACATCGGTCGTTCCTGTATAATGCAGTTAACAGGAAATTATCTCCTTGTACATCCAAAAAAAACAGTTTTCACATCCGGAGGTTTCTCATGAAAAACAACATCCGACGTTCCACAGCCCTTTTCTGTTCCGCCGTGCTGCTGACCGCTCCGCTTGTTTTTCCCGCGTCGGCGGACGAAGTCACGGTTCTCGAAACCCTTTCGCTGGAGAATTTTCCTCTGCCCGAAGCCGGAATGACTGTCGGCGAAAGCATGGATGCCATCGAAGCGCAGGTTCAGACAACCGACGGTACCAGACTTTCGTGGGCGCACTGGTACAAAGGCGAATTCTATTACGACCTGTATGAAGACGAAAAGCCCGATGAACTGCGGCCGGAATCCGAATTTTATCCCGGCTACACCTATACCTGCTGTATGCGGATCAACGGTGATCTGGCAAAAGCCGACGGTACGGTGTTTGCTTTTGAGGAACGCGGATACTCGCCGGTGCAGATTTTCATCAACGGCGAAGAACTTCCCGCATCGCAGACCAGCGTGCGTGGCGAAGACGACCTTTTCCTGAGCTGGACAATCACCATCCCGGGCGAAAAAAAACCGTATGAACCGATGGTTTACTACACCCCCTCTTGGATCACCTGCAAAGAAGGTGATCCCGTAACCATGACAGCGGAACCGGATTTCCCGGATTCGGACGGTATGACGTACTCCTATCAATGGTATCGTGCTTCCCGGCAGTGGTATTGTACCGGTGAACTTTCCTCAGAGATCCGCGAACCCATCCCGAATGCAAACAGCGAAACACTGGATACGGTTTCCGATACAGTGGGAACAACGTATTATTTCTGCGTGATTGAAGGAATCGCGGAAGACGGGACGGTTTACACCAGTGCTTCTGCGGAACCCGAAACCGTCGTCTGTGTGAATACGGAAGCGTACACCTTCCCCTATACGGATGTTTCTCCCGATCAGTGGTACTACCGCTATGTCGAAATCGCGGACAAAAATGACCTGATCGACGGGAAAACCCCGACCGAATATGTTCCGGACGACGATATCACCCTTGCGGAATGCATCAAACTGGCGGCGTGTATGCATCAGCTTTACCGTGAAAAAGAAGTGACGCTGACCAACGGCGCGGACGGCGAAAAATGGTATGCCCCCTACATCCGTTATGCGAAGGACAACCGCCTGATTCTGCGTGACAAAAACAGCCGGAACTACACCGAGGACGAGCTGAATTCGCCTGTTTCCCGCGCGGAATACGTCAATATCTTCGGTTACACCATGCCGGGCGAAGGATGGGAATACATCAACGACGTTCCGATGGGCAGTCTGCCAGACGTTCCGGAGGATCACCCGTATGCGGCAAACATCTATAAAATGTACACCGCCGGCATCCTCAACGGCAGTGATGCAAAAGGCACGTTCCATCCGGACGATCCGGTCAGCCGAAGCGAGACGGCGGCGATTCTGGTTCGTCTGCTGGACGACCGTTACCGCGTCGGCGCACCGGCGGATTTACAGGGATAAACATGAAAAAAGACAAGGTTTGTTTGACCTTGTCTTTTTTGCTGTTGATAAATTTTACAGAATCAGCGTGAATGCATACGCCGGTTCGCCGTTCGGGTCGGTTGCTTCCGGTACGTCCGCGATAACTTCTTCAGTTTCAACTGCCGCTCCGGTTTCATCCGCCAGGCCGTCAATTACCGCCTGAATACATTCCGCGATCACGGCATGACCCGCCGCATTCGGATGGAAGTCAAGCTGCATGACGGTTTCGTCCGCGTTGCTGAGATTTTCTTCACTGTTCGCAAACGCGGTGTAAACGTCCGCGATGAGATAGCCCCATTCGTCCGCATGATCGAGAATTGCCTGATTCAGCTTGAGAATGCCGGCTTCAAAGCCTTCCTTCAGAATGAGCGAGGTCGGCAGAGTGAAGCGGTAATAGGGATTATACTGCGTACAGACGATCACGTCAGCATCCGGATTAACGGTATGGATGTGTTCCAGAACGAGACGGAAGTTTTCGAGGAAGGCTTCCAGTGTGGGCTCGAACTGCGGATTTTCCGCGAATCCGGGCAGAACGGTTCCTGCCGCCAGAAGGAGATTCATGCGGACAATGGGATCATCTCCGATGATTCCTTCCTGTACGCCGAATTCCGGGTCGATGGAAAGGCCGGTCATGGCGGTGTAGGCTTCCGCGATCATGTGGTACAGAAGCAGCTTCATGTCGTTGCCGCCGATGGTGATGGTAATCAGATCGGCTCCGGCAAGTGCTTCGTCAAGAGAACCGTCAGCGAACTGTGCAAGAATCCCGGTCGCGTAGTTGGTGTTGATGCCCGCATTGGTGAAGGCATAGCCGCCGTTTTCCGCAACGATGCTGACGAAGTTATTGTCGGCAAGGTGCGTACCGTCCGCCTGAAGGCCGGTGGTAATGCTGTCGCCGAGCGCAAGATACTGCGGCTGTTCGACTGCATCTTCCGCCAGTACCGCCGAGGGAAGCAGACCGAGCAGGAGAAACAGCGCAGTCAGAAGGGAAAGAAATTTTTTCATAGGTTCCTCCGTTATTCTAAAAATTAATATAAGTTTACCATACATTCCAAAGAAAATCAATGAAAAAATTTGTACAAACCATATTCCTATAATGTATAATGTTTCAAAAAGGTTTTTGGAAGGAGTTCGGGGAAACCTTTTTCCTTAAAAAGTTTCCCCGAGGAAAAATTCTTCAATCAGCCCGGTTCTCCGGCAAGCCAGCGGCGGCGGACTTCTTCGTAGATTTCATCCGGAACGGGTTCGTATCCCTGAATGTTGTTGGAAACGTACTGGTCGCCCGCGATGTGTTTGTAGGTACAGAAGGTGTCGTTGCGGAAGGCATCGCGTTCTTCCTTGTTGCGGAGATTCGGGATATCCATCGAACAGTTGTTGTTGCAGATCGATTTGTACGCAAGAATACCCGGGATACACATATCGACTGCCGTATAAACGTCAATCGCACGTTCGCGCGCCACTTCATTTCCGAGAATGGACTGGATGAAGTAGTGTGTGGTGTAGTAGTCCCCGCCGCCGTGACCGGTCTTTGCGGCCGCATCGATTACCGGCTTCGGTTCGTAGATTTCCTGTTTGCCGCGGCAGTTTTCGTTTTCGCCTTCGGTATAAACGGCAATACGTCCGTCCGCAAGGTCTTTCATTGCCCCGCGGTCGCCGTTGAGCTGGTAGTTCGCCTGAGGAGAATTGTGCTTGAAGCCGCCGTGCAGGGACTTGAAGATCGCGCCGTTTTCCAGCGTGATGAGTTCCATACCTGCGCAGGGAGCGTATGCGCCGAGCTTCCACATGAACGGACGGTTCTGCGTTTCAAAGCCGGACACCTTCACCGGACGAAGTCCCGTCATCGACAGGATCGGGCCGATGGAATGCGTGCAGTAGAAGGTGGAGTAATCCTGATTCCGCCAGTGATCGCGTTCGCCGTAGGTGATCTGCGGCCAGATGGACGAGCAGTCGTGGACATATTCGCCTTCCGCATACATCAGTTCGCCGATATCGCCGCGGCGGAAACGTTCGCGCATTTCCCAGCGTACGGGCGTATAGCAGTAATTTTCCGCGTAGGTGTAGACTTTGCCGGAACGTTCGACCGCTTCGATGAGTTCGACCGCTTCCTTCATGGTTGCGCAGGTCAGGCATTCCGTCATGATGTGGCGGCCGCTGTCGAGGAGACGGATGCCGTAGGGGACGTGTTCGTTCGCGTAGTTTGCGAGAACGACCGCGTCCATGTCGTGCTGAATGAAATCTTCAAAGTTGGTGTAATACGCGACTTTGTCAAGTCCCGCGTCGTCCGCAACCTTTTTGCAGTTATCGAGGGTGGGCTGGTGCTTGTCACAGACGGCAACGAATTCCGCGTCGGGATTGCCGAGAATCTGATGCACCATCGTCATGCCGCGTCCGGCACCGAATACGCCGATTTTCAGTTTTGCCATGGTGAATTTCTCCTTTGGGATAAAAGATAAAATTGTATGCGAACCGGAAACCGTCAGTCTCCGATAAAGTCCTCGAACGTCTTGCTGAGAAGTTTGTTGATCATTTTTTCGCTCTTTGCGTATTCCGACATCAGGTTGCCGCTGTTGTAGGCATTGCTGATGACACTGGAAATCCCGAGATTGCAGAGCATGGACATTTCATAACGCACGGAAGAACGGATGATATCGAGCATTTCCGAGTCGTCCGGCGCGTTGAACCGCTTGTGCTTGAGGGTAATTTCGTAATAGCCGTCCACCAGATCTGCGGAACGGTATGCCCATGCGGTGAGAAGAACGTCCGTCATATCCATTTTGGAATTGGTGCCGGGGATCGCCCATGCACAGCTGTACTGGTCGGCGAGATGATAATACTTTTCCTGGGTTTCATCCAGCTTGGGGTTGGGAAGAATGCCGTAACCGGGATCCATTTCGGCAAACTGAACCGAAACACCGGTCCCGTTCTGTACGAACAGGAAGTGATCGGTTGCGTAATATTCGTAGCGCACAAAGTCCCAGAGGTGCGGATAACCGCTGGTATCCTTTCCCGACGCTGCATCATTATAGGACTGCGTACAGTTTTCCACCGTCAGCATTTTGCGGACGGCATCCAGTACGGTAATGGTGCGTTCATTGATGCAGTTGACAACCGGCAGGTCATTTTCGTCCTTTTCCGTATAGAGAACGCCGCATCCGGAAATAAAGAAATCCGTATGCTCCGTCAGCATTCCGAGACGGTCGTCTGCCGTGAATTTTCCGTCCCCGTCCAGGTCGGTGGAAACCCCTGCGACCATATTGGTCATCTGATCGATCGTCCATTTGCCTTCGCGGACAAATTCATAGGGATTCGGAAGCTGATAGTCCTCCAGAATTTTCTTATTGTAATAGACAAAACGCGCACCGTCCGATGGCTGCATACTGATATCGCCGGCCATGATGTAAAGCTGATGGGCGATGGAGAGATCGGAAGCACAGTTGCTGTCCCACCACGGGTCTTCCGGGTTGAAATACTCCATCTGATACCAGTCCATGAAATAGCTTCTCAGCGAGTAGGTGAAGAGCTGATTCATCTGTTCCGCGACCAGATCATAGGAATCGGAACCGGCCAGAAACTCGGAAGTTACACTGGAAATCGGCGTTTCCTGCGGAATCGGCGCAAACTTGAAATCGTAGGCCTCTTCCATTCCGATGTTGCGGTTGTACACAGCGTCGTTGAGAACTTCGCCGGTCAGTTCTTCCACAAACGCATCTTTCATTCGGTAGGAATGGCTGCTGTCCCGGTATAATACGCGGAATTCCGCGCCGTCGTATTTCACATCCGGCAGATCGGGGGCATATTCCGTTTCTTCGGGGACGGTTTCCGCGTCGGCTCCGACTTCGGCAGAAACGTCAGCGGAGGAGGTTTCTCCGGCGGTATCTTCGGGATTTTCGGAAGCGCAGGCGGGCAGCAGGAGGAGCAGGGCAAGAAGAAGAGCGAAGGTTCGTTTCATTGGGATACTCCTTTCCGTATCACTGAATTTCAGATGGCATTCAAATAGTTGATAGTATTATTATACCATACGGAATCGGTGTCTGAAAATGCACAAATAAGATAATCTTTTACAGTTTTAATCGTGCACAAATCACAAAAAACCTCTCACAAAATGGAGAGGTTTTTCTGAACAGCGTATAAAATTTCCCCTTTCCGGCGAATGCACGGATTGGGAAATTTATTTCAGTGCCTTGGTCTTCCACTTGCCGCGTGCATAGAAAATCGCGGTAAGAACTGCGCCGATCAGCCACGACAGCAGGAGCGAAATCTGGATGCATTCCTGACGGCCGTAAGGAAGCTCGGGGGTTCTGGTGAGGAAGGAGATACCGTAAGCGATCGGTACGCGGATGGCGACGGTAGTGATGAGGGAAATCCACATCGGGGTCATGGTGTCGCCCGCGCCGCGCATGATGCCGGAAAGACTCTGCGTAACGGCAACGGCAATGTAACCGGCAGCGAGGATCATCATGAGCCGGTAGCTCAGGTCAACGAGTGCCTGCGTTTCGGTGAAAATGCCCATCAGACCCTTACCGAAGAGAAGGATGATCCCGGTAATGGTGGTGGAGGTGACAACCGCCATGAGGGTACCCTGCTTTGCGCCCTTGGTAACACGGTCGTACAGACCCGCGCCAACGTTCTGACCGGCGTAGGTGGTGAGCGCGGTACCGAAGGAGAAGTTCGGCATCATGGCAAAGCCGTCCACACGCATGATGACGACATTGGCGGCAATGAACTGTTCGCCGAAGGAGTTGGTCAGGGACTGAACGATAATCATCGCGGAGGAGAAGATCATCTGGGTCAGACCGGAAGGAAGTCCGAGACGGATAACCGTCTTGATATATGTGCTGACCGGCTTGAGATATTTCATGCCGAAGTCGAAATATTCGCGCATTCTTGCGAGCTTGATGAGACAGAGGATGGAGGAAATGATCTGCGCGATAACTGTCGCCAGAGCAACCCCGCCGACGCCCATCTGAACAACGGCAACGAAGAAGATATCGAGAACGATATTGATGACGGTAGCAACGAGGAGGTACACCAGTGCGGAGAAGGAGTCCCCGAGACCGCGGAGCATACCGCTGAGAATATTGTAGTACGCAAGTCCCGCCATCCCGACAAGACAGATCATGAGGTACGACGCGCATCCGTCAATAATGGATGCCGGCGTATTGAGCGCGACCAGAATCGGCCGGATGAACGGTGCCATGAGGACAATCAGTGCCACACAGCAGATCGCGGTAACGGTAATGCAGTTGCCGATGGTGTAGGACAGGGCTTCACGGTTCTTCGCGCCGAAATACTGGGAAACCATGATGCTGGCACCGGCGGAAATCCCGATGAAAAGGACAAGCAGCATATTCAGGATCGGACCCGAGCTGCCTACCGCTGCAAGTGCGTTGTCGCCGATATACTTCCCTACGACGATGCTGTCCACGGTATTGTACAGCTGCTGTGCGATATTCCCGATCAGCATGGGAATGGTGAACGATAAAATACTCTTCCACGGCGTCCCGACGGTCATGTCCGTGGGCGCGTTGAGACGACTGAATGCGGTTCGTTTGGCCACGATGTTACTCCTTATGGATATCCAAAATTTTCTCATTATATAGTGTACCACAAATCGACAGGAATTGCAAGAAGTCCGCTTGTAAATTCAAATTGTCCGATATTGTTCACAAAATCACTCTTTTATATCAGATTCTGCCGTTATATAATCTGTTTCAGAAATACAATTGATGCAGAACCGACAAAAAAGGAGGATGTTATGGCACAGATACAGATTTGGTGGGACGAGCCGCTCGGAAAAATCAAGCCCATGCACGCCGTCAACAACGGGGTCGCGCAGGGGCGGATGAACAATTTCGAGGACTACAGGGCCGCAGGCTTCCCGTATATGCGGAATCACGACGCGTCGTACTGCGAAGAATACGGGAACGAACACTGCGTGGATATTTCCGCCGTATTTCCGGATTTCGACGCCGATCCGGACGATCCCGCATCGTATGAATTCGCGGAAACCGACGCGTATCTCGGACGGAACGTGGAAGCCGGCACGAAGATTTTCTACCGTCTCGGTCAGAGGATCGAGCATACCGTCAAGAAGTACAACGTGAATCCGCCGAAGGATTTTCAGAAGTGGGCGGTTGTATGCGAACACATCATCCGTCACTATAACGAAGGCTGGGCGGACGGTCATCACTGGAACATCGAATACTGGGAAATCTGGAACGAACCGGACGTCACCCCGCTCTGCTGGACAGGTACGGTCGAGGAGTTCTGCGACCTGTTCGTGAAGACCATCGTTCATCTCAAGAACTGTTTCCCGCACCTCAGAATCGGCGGTCCCGCACTCGGCGGCAGCTACAGTATGTACTTTATGAAGTACCTGCTCGGCGTGCTGACTTCGCTTGACGAACCGCTTCCGCTCGACTTTTTCTCGTGGCATCTCTATACGACCGATCCCCATACCGCCGCAAAAGAAGCCGTTCTCTTCCGCGAGACCCTTGACAATGCCGGATACACCCATACCGAAAGCATCCTCAACGAGTGGAACTATATCGAGGGATTCTTCGACGAACCCTTCCGCCGCTCCGTAGAGACGATCATCGGACGGAAAGGAGCGGCGTTCTCGGCGGCGTTCATGTGCGAAGGTCAGAACAGTCCCGTCGATATGCTCATGTATTACGACGCGCGCCCCAGTTTCTACAACGGTCTGTTCGATTTCTACACCCTTCGCCCGCTGAAGGGATACTACGCTTTTTCGATGTTCAACGAACTCTACCAGATGGGCACGCAGGTGAAGGCTGTCTCTGACGATGACGAAATCTACACCGTCTGCGCGAAGGATGCGGACGGAAACCGCGCGGCGTATCTCGTGTACTTCACCAACCGGGAAAACGCGGAGGAAAAGTCCGTGGAAATTGCCGCAGGAGGTATATTCGATATTTTTACCCTCGATGAATCCCACAATAAAGAGAAAACCGGTTTGGTTACGCTGCCCGGAACGATCGTTATGCAGCCCAATACGGTGCTTCTGCTGAAGAACGCCTGACATTTTTCATAAATCATCACAAACAGGAGGATTTCCCATGAAAATCGAAGCAAAAGACAAGATCCGCGGGATCGTGTACGCATATACCCCGCAGAAACGCTACGATCTGGTGCATGAACTCGGCGTAGACTGGATCCGTCTGAACATCCCCTTCCCGTGGGACGACAAAATCGACGGCACCGTCAGCCCCCGCTGGACGCGCATCAAGGCGGAATTTGAAGAAGCCGTTGTCGCCGGACTGCACGTCATGCCGTCCACGCCCACCATTTTCGGCTTCAAGGAGGACATCTGCGGCACCTACGGAACCGACGAATTCTATAAAAACGTCCGCCGTGCCGCGCAGTTCATGTGCGAAGACCTCGGTCCCCTCGCGCATTCGCTCTGGCAGTGCATGAATGAACTCGACATTCCCACATTCTCCGGCAATGTTCCGCTCGATATCTGCATCGAAACCTGCCGTCAGACCGCGCTCGGCATCCGCGACGTGAATCCGGACGCTGTCTGCGGAACGAACTTCGCTTCGTGGAACCCGCGCAGCCGCGACATCGGACACAGGCTCTTCTCCGGCGACCACCCGTTCGGCTATGTAGGCGACGACCAGTATTACGGCTCGTGGCAGGGCGGTACCATCGAGGACTGGTGGACGACCCTCGACGAAATGTGGGACGCGTACCATCTGCCGATTCTCGTCAACGAATGGGGATATTCCAGCCGCGGCGCGACCCTGACTCCGGAAGAACTTCATCACTGCCCCGACAACACGGAAAATCTCGAACCGGTCTGCTACCACAAGGCGTGGTGCAACGAAATGCCCGGCGGCCACAACGAGGAAGTCCAGGCGGCGTATATGCGGCGCGGTCTTGAAATTTTCGCGGAACATCCGCACGTCATGGGGAACTTCATGTTCTGCTTCTCCGACGCGAAGACCTGCTGGCACTGCCACAAGGAGGACTGTCCGGCCGAATGCTACTGGGGACTCTGCGATTACGACTGCAATCCGAAGCCGGCCTTCTACGCGGCAAAGGAAGCAATTCATGAGCTGTATCTGAAATAAAGGAGGAAATCATGACAAACTTTTCCACGATGACCGCCGCGATTGACCGCATGACTGCGGAAGATATCGACGACGGTCTCATCACCTGTGCGGCGATTCAGGTAATCTGCAGCGACAAAACCGTATACAAACAGAATCACGGCTTCGCGGATGCGGACAAAACTGTTCCGCTGTCCGACCGGCATCTGTTCCGCATGGCATCCATGACCAAACCGGTTACGGCGGTCTGCGTGATGATGCAGGCCGAACGCGGAAAACTGTCCCTCGACGATCCGGCGAGCAGGTATCTTCCGCAGCTTGGCGGAATGCAGGTTGCGGAGGTTGACCGCGAAGGCAATCTCACCGGCACCCATCCCGCGCCGTACGACTTCACCGTGCGCGATCTTCTGACGCATTCGTCCGGCCTCGGTTCCGGCGCGTGGTTCGGCAAATTCTGCCGGAATCCCGGCTTCGCGGACGGCGACACGCTCGGTTCCAAGATCGACGACTGGGCGCACTCCTATCTGGAATTCGATCCGTCGTCGGCATTCTCGTACAGCGGTCTGGTCGGATTTGACGTTCTCGCGCATCTTGTGGAAATCACATCCGGCATGACCTACGCGGAATTTGCGAAGAAGAATCTGTTCGATCCCCTCGGCATGACGGACACCTGCTTTGTCCCGACGGAAGACCAGTGGGGGCGGATGGTACAGATGCACGCAACCGTGGAAAAAGGAAAAACCGCCCCGGTTGACATGGGACGGTTCGTCTTCGGTTCCTGCCCGATCACCTACCATTCGGGCGGTGCGGGACTGGTATCGTGCCTTGCGGACTACACGCGGTTTGCGGAAATGCTTCTCCGTGACGGAGAGTGCGGCGGCGTGCGGATTCTGTCTCCGGACACGGTGCAGCAGATGCGGACGCGTCAGCTCCGGCCGATGGTTCCGGGAACGGATGCGACGTATTCGTGGGGACTCAGTATGCGCGTGGTTCTGGCGGACAACGGTTCCCAGCGTCCTCTCCGGACAGGTTCCTACGGCTGGTCGGGCGCGTACGGAACGCATTTCTGGTGCGACCCGGTTCGGAATCTCTGCGCGGTCTACCTGTCGAACATGACTACGGCGGGAGGTTCCGGCGCACTGACGGCGAGACATATCGAAAAAGCGGTCATGGAAAACCTCGGCGACCTTACATAATCGAATTTACAGCAGCGGCGCATCGGTGAACGCGGAAAAATACCGGTTCGCCGCTGTTTTCATTTCCTCCGCAAAGTCCTCACCGGTTGCGTCGTACACCCCGACGGTGTACAGACCGGCTGTACGCGCGGTTTTCACGGCGTTGATGTTGTCGTCGAAAAATACCGCATCGGAAATGTCCGTACCGATCCGGCGGACAGCTTCTTTATAAATTGCCGGATCGGACTTGGGCAGCCCGAAATCGTCGGTACTCCAGACATTGCCGAACCAGTCATAAATCCCGAGCCGCTTCAGGCACGGATCGACCATTTTGTGCGGGCTTGCCGTCAGAACGTGCAGACTGCATCCGTTTTCACGGAGCATCGCCAGATATTCGCGCACGCCTTCTTTCAGCCCGATCACATCGCGGTACATCGGCAGGGCGTAATCGTCCATCATCGCGTACATCTCTTCGATTGTCAGCGGAACGTGCAGATCGTCGCGGAAATACTTCGCGGTACCGGCATCGCCGAGCGTGGTGATATGCTTGATGACATCAGCGGGATAAGGTGTGTTCGTGGTGCGGAGGATGTTCAGCATTTTCTCCGACCAGTATGGCATGGAATCGACGAGAGTGCCGTCGAAATCAAAAATATAAGTGGTGTGATTCATTACTATACCTTCTTTTTGTACCACTGATCGCCGCGGTAGCGGAACATCGTGAATCCGAAACGGGTGAGCTGGTCGATCAGGAGCGAAATCCACGCACCGTATACGCCGAGTCCCATCGGGTAACAGAGGATGAACGTCAGAATCGGACGGACAAGGGCGATGGACACAAACGAAACCAGCGCGGTATACCGGGTGTCACCCGCGCCGTTGAGACAGCCGCGGCAGATGACCTGTGCCACCTGGAACGGTGCGGTCACGGCGACGATGTACAACAGATGCCGTCCGACGCGGATAACTTCCGGATCATCCGAAAACAGCCGGACGAGAAGTCCGCCGCCGAACGTGAAGATCAGGACGAGCAGGACGCTGATGCACGCGCCGAACCGCTGGCCGATCCGCCCGTAGATGATCGACATATCCGGTCGTTTCCTGCCGAGATTCTGCCCGACGAGTGCGGACGATGCCGTTCCGAGACCGTCGCCGACCGTGAACGACAGCGTGATGATGCTCATGACAATCTGATGCGTGGCAAATTCCATCGTGCCGAGTTCCGCGACGAGCTTGGCGTAGGAGAAGAACCCGATCCGCATGAACACCTGTTCGACAAGCGAACCACTGCCGATACTGAATACCGTTTTCAGCTGATCGAAATCCCATTTTGTCATTTCCGACATCCGCAGATACAGGAAACGATCCTTGATGCAGACGGAGCGGATTGAAATCACCGCCGAAGCGATATTGCCGAGCATAGTGGCAATCGCGGCACCGATAACGCCGAGCTTCGGGAAAAACAGCAGACCGTTGATGAGAACCGCATTGAAAACGAGGTTCACGGCGTTGGCGGACAAGTTGGTCGTCATGGAAATGCGGGTATTTCCGCATCCGCGCTGTGCGGCGTTGATGATAAGCGAAATAACCGTAAAGTTCATCCCGACCATACAGATGCGGAAATACGGAATGGCAAGTTCAATCGTGTCCTCCTGCGCTCCCGCAAACAGGAGAAGCGGTCTTGACACGGCAAAGGCGATCACCGTAAAGATCACGCACAGGCCGAACGCCAGCGGCAGAACCATTGCAAGACAGCGGTTCGCGCCTTCCTGATTTTTCTCGCCGTACCGGCGGCTGACCATGGCGTTGACGGCGATACTCAGGGAGAGGAAAATCGCGTAAAACAGCAGGCGCGGCTGATTGGTCAGTCCGACAGCGGCCACGGCGGTTTCGCCGACCGAGGACACCATAACGGAATCCACGAAGGAGATCAGCCCGATCAGGACGGACTCCATCAGGGCCGGCCACGCGATGCGGATGAAATTGCGGTACATTTCTCCCGCCGGATAGTCGTCGCCGAGCTTCTGGGAGGGCTTGACCATATATTCCGGAAGGAGCAATTTTCGTATGGGCTGGGGCAGGGGAGGCATAACACTATTCTCTTTTCTGTAAAATATAGACGTTTTATCGTGATAAAGCGTTTCTGTGACAAATTATAGCACACATCCTCCATGAAATCAACCGGATGCACAAAATATAGGAAGGGCAAGAATTTGGAGAAAGGGAAACGGTCGCTTTCCAAACCTTTTCCTTGAAAAGGTTCCAAAAAAACCTGTACTTACGGGATTTTTCAGTTGCATCCCTCCCCCATCCATGGTATAATGAAGGAAAACCAAACCGAAAAGGAATAGAAGAATGAAGAAAACACCCTCGCAAACGTATACCGAGCAGGTAAATCTGGTAAAGGATTCGGAACTGAACGGAAGCAGACGATTGTTCGGCGGAATTCTGCTGTCGTGGATTGACATTACGGCGGCGATTGTCGCACGGAGACACGCCGAACGGAATGTCACGACGGTGGCAATCGACGACCTGCACTTTATTGCACCCGCACACGCAAACGATCTGGTCGTGCTCTGCGGGAAAATGACGTATGTCGGACGGACGTCCATGGAGATTACCGTGGAATCGTACGTCGAGCGGCTGGACGGAACGCGGACGCTCATTAACCGGGCGCACGTTGTTATGGTTGCACTGGGACCGGATGACCGTCCGTGCGAGGTTCCCGGACTGGAGCCGGAGACGGACGAGGAACGCGCGGAAATGGCCGCAGGCGAACGCCGGAAACAGCTCCGCGTGCAGCGGCAGACGGAGAAGTATTGAGCAGATCAGGGAGCGAAGACAGCACATGATTTCACTGAAACCGATCACTCACCAGAATATTGATGATTTTGACGGCACCGAATACGAAACCATGACCTCCGAACAGCGACGGACACTGATCGAAGAAAGTATCGGAAAAATGCATAACGGAGCCTATTTTGAGTTTCTGGTTGTTTACCGGGCGCATACCGTGATCGGATTTATGAATTTGTATGCACATTCGGCGCACATCATCAGCTGCGGTCCGACGATCAAGGAACCTTACCGGAAGAATGGTTTTGGCTGTCTGGCGGAAACCATGGCTCTGGAATATGCCAAAGAGAAAGGCTATACCATTGCGGTGGGGGGAGTGGAAGATACGAATGCCGCCAGCATTGCTCTGCATGAAAAACTCGGGTTTGAACTGGACAGAACCTTTTCAAACAAATGGGGCAAAACGATCCGGCTGTATATCAAAGCATTATGAAAAAAACGACTTGTGAAAACTCACAGGTCGTTTTCTGTAGTGCGCTCGGCACGCGTTACAACTAGGCGGTGAAAGTCCGCTACAGACTTGGCAGTAGGAACTGTTAGCTAAGGGCAAGGGCGTCCATTGTGAGGTGGAGTCTGAAGGAAGCCTACGGCAAAGCCTCGGTCTGACGAACAGAAACTGCATACAAGGCATACTTGAAACGGACGAGTTTCCTACACAAAACAAAGTCCAATACTGCCCGAATTTCAAGGTGTAAATGCAGCAGATATATGAGGTGAAGGTGGTAACGCTTACCCGAGGAAATCTTGCAGACGAGGAAAGAAAAAAAATACCCGTAGTAACAACGAACTGCAAGAAGTCAGCAGAAGCCATAGTACCAAGGGGGAAAAAAAAACTTGGGAAAGTGAAAGAGTACGCGGATGAGGGGTACAAATATGCAGTATGCCTTGACCTGTCCAAATACTTTGACACGTTATGCCACGAGCTTCTTATGAATATGCTTCGCAGGGATATTAAAGATAAAAGGTTGATTGACCTTATTAAGAAATATCTGAAAAGCGGAGTGATGGAGAACGGTATCGTAATGAGAACGGAGGAAGGCTCACCGCAAGGTGGAAATCTTTCACCGCTACTCGCCAATATCTATCTCGACAAATTCGACAAGGAGTTTGAAGGCAGAGGAGTAAAGGTGATCCGTTATGCAGATGACATATTACTTCTTGCAAAGAGTATTCGTGCGGCAGAAAGATTGCTTGGAACAAGTACGGAATACCTTGAGAAGAAATTGAAACTCAAGGTGAACACGGAAAAGAGCCGGGCAGTAAGTGTATATTCAATCCGAAATTTCGGTTTCTTGGCTTTGCGATGGGAAGGAACAGAGGTGGAAGTTACATCCGAGTTCACGCAAAGTCAAAGAAGAAAGCCAAAGAGAAGCTGAAAAGACTTACTTCCCGAAGTCAGGGCAGAAGCTTAGACACGATATTTTACAGACTGAAAGTGTTTATGCGAGGATGGCTTGGATACTACGGAATAGCGGAAATGAAGAACGATATGGAAAGGTGGAACGAGTGGCTTCGCAGAAGGATACGAATGTACATCTGGAAGCAGTGGAAATTGCCGAGAACGAGGGTGGAGAACCTAAAGAAATTAGGAATGCCCGGTTGGCAGGCATATCGAAACGGAAACACTCGAAAAGGGGATTGGGCTGTTGCGGGAAGTGGTATATTAACCCATACCATAACAAACGAAAGACTTGCACGCCGTGGATATTATGACATATCCGAGGCATACAAGTCTCTGCACTATTTATGATTGAACCGCCGTGTACCGACCGGTACGCACGGTGGTGTGAGAGGTCGGCTGGTCAACTAATGGTCGGCCTCCTACTCGATTGTTCACTCCACACGGTTCCATTCGGTGAGCGACCACACACCGTTCACGAACGTAAACACCGACACGCTGCCGTTGGAACAGGGATACTCCGCCTTATTCTGCGTACTTCCCATGACAAGATCGAGCATACAGTGGATGCTCCCTCCGTGGCTGAACGCGGCGACGGTCTCCCACTCCCCGTTCTGCACCACTGTCAGAAACTCCTGCACGCGCGCCATGTGCATGGCGAGATTCTCCCCTCCGTAGGGACAGAAATTCCGCGCTTTCCGTCGCTCGTTGTACTCATCGCCCCACATCCGGATACAATCCTCGACCTCCATCCCGGTCAGCGACCCGACATTTGTCTCCCGGATCAGCGGTGTGTACTCCGGCACCGCGTCCGGCAACGCCAGCGCGCACGTCTGCCGTGCTCTTCTCGTATCGCTCGAGAACACCTTATCGAACGCAATCCCCTTCAGCAGTTCCCCCGCTCTCCGGGCATCGTCCATCCCCTTCTCCGTCAGCGAACAGTCCGCCCACCCGGAATGCCGTCTCGCCGCGTTATCCTCGCTCTGTCCATGCCGGACTACATACAGTTTCATTCTTTCTTCCTCCTTGTATGCGTGGTTGGTTTATTATAGCACAGTGGGGCGTAAAGTGCAAATCGTTGGTTCTCTCCAAGAAAAAACAAAAAACTTCCCCAACGTCCCCACGCAATATTGTAATTCCCCCTCGAACATGGTATAATTAAGAGAACATTTTGCATGAGGAGAATCCGGATGGCGGCAAGTTACCAGATGACATTTGACGACGCGGAATATCAGGCCATAGCCGACTCGCAGCCGGGAAGAACGGCGTATATTGACGAGTGCGGCAGCTTCGGGTTTGATTTTACGACGGAAGGTGCGTCGAAATATTATATTTTGTGTGCGGTGATTGTGGAGGATCAGTATCTTCCGCAGCTGCACGAAGAGGTCGAGGAGATCAAGAAAAGCAACGGATTCGCCAAGACGGAAATGAAATCCTGCAAAATCAGCGACGATGTCAACCGCCGGAACCGGATCATTTCGCAGATTCTTCCGCTCGATTTCCGCATCGTCCTCATGATCGCGGACAAGCAGGAGTTTGTGCGCGGTACGTCCATTACCGAACATAAAAAAACCTTTATCAAGTATATGCACCAGCGGCTGTACGAGCTTCTGTATCACGTCTATCCGAAGCTGAAGATCATCGAGGACGAGGTCGGAACAACGGAATTCCAGGAGTCGTTCAAGCAGTACGTCCGCGACCACCGGCCGCAGTATAACATTCTCAACGAGTACGACTTCGACTACTGCAACAGCAAGGACGAAATCCTCGTCCAGCTCGCGGATATCATCGGCGGCTCCATCAACCGTGCGCTGATCGACGATACCTGCCCCAATTACCTCGAAATGCTGAAAAGCAAGGTTCTGATCGAAGATCATTTCCCCAATCCCAGAGAACCGTATTTCGGGACCGTTTCGCCCGAAGACCGCTTCGATCAGGATATCTACGCGCTCGGCGTGAAGTGTGCGCGTGACTATATCGAAAAATACAAAGAGGACGAATCCCTCGAAAAACGGGCGCAGATTGCATTTCTGTGGCATCTCCTGTTTGAGGCGCAGAACGTCAGCCCCTTCCGGTTCGTCCCCTCCGACCGCCTGCTGACCGTTTTACGGGAGTATACGCAGGAAAAAATCACGAAAAATTTCCTCTACCGGAAGGTGGTCGCCCATCTGCGCGATGCGGGCGTCATTATCGCAAGCTCCGTCAACGGTTACAAAATCCCTGCCTCCGTGGACGATATCACCATGTACCTGAACCAGACCCACGCGATTGTGTCGCCGATGCTGTCGCGGATCGGGGTCTGCCGCCGCCTGATCCAGCAGCAGACCGGCAATTCGCTTGATATCCTCGACGATCCGGCGTTTCTGCGATATAAGAAATATTTTGACTGAGTATAATTCCGTTTACCCGACAGGAGGATTTTCCATGTACGAAAACGACAAACTGCTGTTCGCCTCCGGCGGACGTTCCAATTACCGTATACCGAGCATCGTTGTCACAAACGACGGCACCGTCGCCGCCTTCTGCAACGACCGCAAGGACTCCGTCATCGACCATGCTGAGGAAGTCGCGGTGGTCTGCGCGCGCAAACTCCCCGGCGGAACGTGGACGGAGGTCGAAACCCTCGCCGGGGTACCCGGATGGAGCTGTATGATCGGCAGCGCGGTCTATGATGCCGAAACGGATACGCTGATGTGTACCTCCGGCAGAAATCCCGTGGCGCGGAATGAATTCGGAAAATACACGGCGGAAGAACTCGCTGCCATGGAAAAAGAAGCGGACGAACGTGCAGCCGCGCTCGGCATCTGCCGGGGACCGTTCCTTCTCGAAAGCACCGATTCCGGGAAAACGTGGACGGAACGTCCGTTTATTGTGGAAGGATGTCCGTTCATCCGGCCGACGGACGGCGCGGAAGTTTTGCTCGGCGGAAGCTGTCACGGCTCCGCTCACGGAATTCAGCTCCGTCACGGAGAACACGCGGGACGTCTGCTCTGTCCCTCGCGCACAGCGGTCGGTCATTATGACACATGGGACGGACTGCGCGTCTGCTCGTACAACAATTCCGTCTACAGCGACGACCACGGAAAAACGTGGAAGGCGAGCGCACCTGTACAGGTTGCGACCGGCGAAGGAACCCTGATCGAACGGGGGGACGGAACGATTTTGTACAACTCCCGCGCATATCACGCCGATCAGAAGCGGTATCTGGCGACCAGTACCGACGGCGGCGAAACCTACGGCGATTTCCGCACGGACGATTTCCTGATTGAAGAAAAGGCGATCGGCTGCAACGCATCGTTCCTGCGTGTGGAACGGGAGGAACTTCCGGACGATGCACAGGCACTCCTGCCCGACGGTGCGGATTCGGTGACAATTTTCGTAAATCCGCGATCCGTGAAGCGCGACACGATGACCGCGTGCGTCAGCTTTGACAGCGGCGAAACATGGGTGAAAACCAAGCTCATCTGGGAAGCCGCGTGTGCGTACTCGAGCCTTGCGTACTCGCCGGCGGACGGACATTTCTACCTGCTGTACGAACGCGGGGAAGCGAATCCTTATGAACACGGTATTGCTGTAAGGGAATTCGACCTTGCGTGGCTGCTGAACGAATAATAAACAAACGACCGCCGGTGGAGAGAATCCATCGACGGTCGTTTTTGTCTTTTGTTTATACGGTTTTCTTCTTGAAATAATACTTGATATACAGCAGGGCACCGATGCCGAGAATCGGGAAAATCGCCGCTACGAGCATACCGACCTTCATGCCGATCTGCTCCGGGGCAAGGTTCAGCGTGTTTCCGAGTTCGATCGCCCATGCGCTGACGGCTACCTTGTCAACGACGATCCCCAGCGTCTGCGGAGCGATGGACGCGCCGAAGTCCCCGCCGGCCGCCATCAGAGCGTACGCCGCCACGCCGGGATTCGGGAATTTTTCTTCCATCAGAATCAGCATACCGGGCCACAGCATCGACGTGCAGAAGCCGGTGAAGACACACGCGATCAGAGAGATGATCGGGATGGGGCAGAAGCTGACGGTCAGGTAGCAGCAGACCGCGCCGATCATGCTGATGAGCAGGACATTCCAGATGTTCTTGCCGTACTTGGCGTACAGGGTTCTGGCAAATCCGAGAAGGAGAGCGAATACGGCCATACCGAAGATATCGCCGGCCGCTTTCGGAATGCGGAGCGCGGTTTCAAGGAAGCTGGAAACCCAGTTGGTCATGGTGTTTTCCGCCGCACTGCCGAGGAAAATGGCGATTACGCAGAGGGTCATGCCGAAGGTACGGCTCTTGGAACGCGCCGCGGAGGTTTCCTTTTCGGGAACGAGGTTCATTTCCGGCAGAGGGGACATACAGAACATGATGCAGGAAATGACCGGCAGGAGCGCGTAGAACAGCGTGAGATACATCCAGTTTTCCGCACCGAAAATGGTGAAGAACAGGGTGCTGACCAGAATAACGCCCAGAACGCCCCATGCGTACAGGGAGTGGAGCATACTCATGTCCCGTTCCGGATGTTCGGACGGAATCGCGGCAACCGTCGGGCTGATGAGAACTTCGTTCAGACCGGCAGAAACGGAGAAAATCATCGTGCCGAGAACCAGACCGAGGTAAGCGACCTGCGGGAACAGCGTCGGGACAAGCGCGTAGATCAGGAAGCCGGTCATCGTGATGATGGGCGTGAAGCGCAGGGTTTTGTGGATGTTGAAATATTTGGTGAAGAACGTGAATACGAGGTCGATCGCAAGCTGCGTACAGAAATTCACGACGACCAGCGTTCCGAGCAGGGTGTAGGAAATTCCGTACATATCATGGAAGGTCATGAACAGGAGCGCGGGAAGGCTGAACGCCGGTGCGGTGGCGACGTAAGAGAAGTAGCACGAATGTTTCGCGCGGTTATAATTCGGCATGGCTGATTTTCTAACCTCCTGAGATCGATTGCCGTCAATTTTTATCATCTTAACATATTTGCGGGGGACTGTCAAGAGAACAAAAAATATTTATGGGGAAACCCTTGGAAAACGCCGCGCGGTCGTGTATAATGAAGGAACAACCATGTCCGATCAATATCCAAAGGAGTCCCCATGCCGAACAAAGCCTTTCTTGAAATCACCAACGCCTGCAACCTTTCGTGCAGTTTCTGCCACGGTACCAAACGTCCGATCCGGTACATCAGCCGCGAGGAATTCACCCGTGCGGCGACCGAACTGCGACCGTTCGCGGATTATCTGTATTTCCATCTGATGGGAGAGCCGCTTCTGCATCCCGATCTTCCGGAATTTTTCGGGATTGCCGGAACGCTGGGGTTCAAAGTGATCCTGACCACCAACGGAACCCTGCTGAAAAAACGGACGGATGTTCTTCTGAATGCGCCGTCGCTGTTCAAGGTCAGCGTGTCCCTGCATTCGTATGAAGCGAATACGCTGTCGATCACGCCGGAGCAGTATCTGGACGAATGCTTCGAGTTCTGCGACCGTGCGTCCGCGCAGGGGATCATTTCCGTTATGCGCCTGTGGAACATCGGCGGGGAAGACTCCCTGAACGCGCAGATTCTTGACCGGATGCACGCGCGGTTTCCCGGAGACTGGCGGACGATCTTCAGCGGATACAAGCTGCGGCACAAACTGTTTCTGGAATGGGGCGAAAAATTCGAATGGCCGGATCCGGAAGCGGACTTCTGCGGGGATACGCACTCCTGTCACGGTCTGCGCGACCAGGTCGGCGTTCTCAGCGACGGAACGGTAGTGCCGTGCTGTCTCGACGCGGACGGTGTCATTGCGCTCGGCAATCTGTTTGAAACGCCGCTGGCCGAGATACTGTCGTGCAAACGTGCGGCACGGATGCGGAGTGCGTTTGACCGGCACCGCGTCACCGAGCCGTTATGTCAGCGGTGCGGATTTGCATCCATGAAAAATATCTGAATTTTACGGAAAGGAATGACTCTATGAAAATCTGGACTTCCGAACAGGCAAAGCAGTGGTACGAACAGACCGCATGGCAGGTCGGGATGAACTATCTCCCCTCCACGGCGGTCAACTCCACGGAAATGTGGCAGAAGGAATCGTTTGACGAAGCGACCATCCGGCGCGAACTGGCATGGGCGGCGGACTGCGGCTACAACAGCGTGCGCGTTTTCCTGCCCTTTATTGTATGGGAAACCGAAGGAAACGGGTTCCTCGAAACGCTGGAAACCTTCCTGACGATCGCGGACGAAAACAATCTGACCGTTCTGCCGATTCTTTTCGACGACTGCGCGTTCGATCAGGGACACGATCCCTTCCTCGGAAAGCAGCTTGATCCCGTCCCCGGTCTGCACAACGGCCGCTGGACGCCCTCCCCGGGATTCAAAAATGCCGATGATCCCGCGAAGCAGTCCGCACTCCGCGACTATGTTCATGCCGTTGTCGGCGCACACCGGAACGACCGCCGCATTGTCGCGTGGGATTTATACAACGAACCGGGCAACACGAACCGCGGGAACGAATGCCTGCCGCTTCTCGTGAACTGTTTCCGCTGGGCGAGAGAATGCGAACCCGAACAGCCGCTGACCGCCGGTGTATGGCGTACCGATCTGCGCGATTCCGTGAACTGCGCGATGCTGGAACTGTCGGACGTTATCAGCTTCCATTCGTACCAGCCGATCGAAAAGACGAAAGCGTTCGTGGAATCCGTCAAAGCTCTCGGAAAGCCTTTATTCGTGACGGAATGGCTATGCCGCGAGCACAACAACGGTTTTGCGGATCATCTGCCGTACTTTGCGGAAGAAAAAATCTCCTGCTGGCACTGGGGCTTTGTCGTCGGCCGCACCCAGACGAATCTCTGGTGGGGCAAGCTCGATTCGAACCCTTCGGTATGGCAGCACGACGTTCTCCATCCGGATGGAACGCCGTACCGGCCGGAGGAACTGGCGCTTCTGCGGGAGCTGCGTTTCTTGGGGGGAGAGAGAAGTCGCGTATCTGTTGCCAACGCTTGTATTCCGGCAAAGAATGTGATAAAATAGAGAAAACATTTCTCGGAAAGGGAAAATTTATGCCTATTTCATTCAAAAAAGAAACCAGCCTGTTCCAGATTACGACAAAGAATACGCTTTATGCGTTCGACATTGTCAAGGGCAAGCTGATCCACCGATACTACGGGAAAAAGATCGGCGCGGATGTCAAGACGTTCGCGGACGAACCCGGTGATGTATGGTCCTTTGCACCGTATGCGAAGGAAGGGGAAGTTTACTTCTCGCTCGATACCCAGCCGCTCGAATATTCGTACTTCGGAAGCGGCGATTTCCGTACCACCGCACTTCGCATCAAAAACGGCGCGGGCAACTCCGTTACCGGGTTTGACTACGTTTCCCACAAGATCCGTAAGGGCCGCGTGGATATCCCCGGAATTCCCTGCGGACGTGCCGACGAACGTACCCAGACCCTCGATATCACCCTCCGTGATACCGCGTCCGGCTGCGAACTCCACCTCTACTATACCGTTTTCTATGACTGCGACGTGATTTCCCGTTATGCATCCGTTACCAACAAGAGCGGCGGCGACGTTGTCATCGAAAAGTGGATGAGCCTTGCGCTCGACCTGCCCGGTCATAATTACGACGTCGTTTCCCTCGCCGGTGCACACGCGTTTGAACGCATCTGGAACGAACGTACGCCCGTTTTCCGCGGCAATCTCTCCATGTGCAGCCGTCGCGGCGCGTCCAGCCACCAGATGAACCCTTTCATGGCTGTCTGTGACCGCAAGGCAGACGAAAATCACGGCGACGTTTACGGCTTCAACTTTGTCTACAGCGGCAGTTTCCTCAATGAAGTCGAAGGAGACCAGACCGGCAAGACCCGCGTGCAGATGGGTCTCGGCGATGAAAATTTCAACTACCGCCTCAAGGACGGTGAAACCGTTTTCGCTCCCGAAGCGGTCATGACCTACTCCCCCAAGGGATTCGGAACCATGTCCCGCAACTTCCACCGCTTCACCAACGATCACATCGTTCCCGAAAAGGCGAAAGAACGCCGCCCGGTTGTTCTCAACTCCTGGGAAGCGTTCTACTTTGACATTGACGAAAATATCATGGTGGACTTTGCCGCTGCCGCTGCTGAATGCGGCATGGACATGGTCATCATGGACGACGGCTGGTTCGGTGCGCGCGTCAACGACAAGGCCGGTCTCGGCGACTGGTATGTCAACAAGAACCGCTTCAAGGAAGGGCTCGCACCGTATGTGAACCGAGTGAAGAATACCGGCGTGAAGTTCGGTATCTGGGTCGAACCCGAAATGGTCAACCCCGACTCTGACCTGTTCCGCGCGCATCCCGACTGGTGCATCCGCTGCCCGGAACGTCCGATGTCCTACTCCCGTTCGCAGTACGTCCTCGATATGGCGAATCCCGCGGTTATCGAATACCTCAAGGGAATGTTTGAAGAAACCTTCCGCGATGTGCCGATCGACTACTTCAAGTGGGATATGAACCGCCATATTTCCGAACCCGGCTCCATGTACCTCGGCGCCGAAGATCAGGGCTCCATGGAATACCGCTATATGCAGGGCGTTTACTCTCTCTTCCAGTGGTTCCGGGAAACCTATCCGGATGCCATGATCGAAAACTGTTCGGGCGGCGGCGGACGTTACGACCTTGCCATGATGGCGGTCTGCTCGCAGATCTGGACAAGCGACAACACCAACGCAAGAACCCGCACGCTGATCCAGTATTCCTCCATGCTCGCCTACCCGGCATCTGTCATGAGCTGCCACGTTTCCAATCCGCGCGGCAATATGCACGAACTTGACCTCAAGTACAAGGTTGCCGTAAACGGTGTCCTCGGTTATGAATTCAACGTATTGAATACGCCCGAAGAAGTCAAGGAAGAAATCCGCCGTCAGGTTAAGGAATACCGCACCTTCGACCGCGTAATCACCGACGGCGACTACTACCGCCTGTCCTCTCCGTATGAATCCGACATTTCCGCATACTACTTTGAACTCGGCGATCAGATTCTCCTCAGCGCAATCCACACCAACGGCAAGGCGGTCATCGGCAGGAAGAAGCCCTGCAAAAAGCTCGCCGTACGCACCGCAGATGCCAAGGCGACCTACCGCGATACCCGTACCGGCATGACCGTCACCGGCGAACAGCTCCGGAAGGGTATCGACATCGGTGAATTCACGCCCGACGAATCCGGCTGGGACGCAAAACTCTGGCACTTCGTCAAGGAATAATTTACTCCAAAACTTCCCGAAAAAATCAGAAATCCGCTCAGGGTTTTTGCCCCGAGCGGATTTTTTCGTTATTCCCCTTTTTCAAATGCTTCCGCATCGGCGAGGATTGCTTGGAAGCGGTCGGTGTCACGGATGGAGTCGAAGATGTCCCATGCGAGGATGGGGAGAAGCCTATCGATTCTGCGGTACGAATTTGCGGGATAATGTTTCGTCTGACCATATAGATACGGTAGTTTGGTTTCTGTGATTACATTGTAGTTTTTTGCAGTAATCCTCTCATGTCTGACCATTTTTTCAAGCCAGTTCATTGCTTCATCGGGGCAAT
>SVQN01000037.1 GCA_015065295.1 Oscillospiraceae bacterium | reverse complement strand
TTGCCCCAGAGTGCCTTGCCCCAGCCGGTGTCGGAGATCGTGAAGTGGATGCCGTTCGGGTCAACGTTGTGCCAGTAGCGCGCCGTGATGTAGTGACCGAGCGCGTACTTGTAGCTGTGCGCCGCGATCTTCGGATAACCCGTCGTGCCGCTCGTAAACAGCATATACATCGTTTCGTTGCCGCACGCGTCCATACGGCGTTCGAATTCGTCGGAATAGTTCATGAATTCGTCGTCGAAGGAGTACCAGCCGTCGCGCTTGCCGTTCGCCATGATCTTGATGATATCCTGTTCGACCAGCTTTTCCGCGTTTTCCGCGTGCATTGCGGTTTCACCGTCGCCGGTGCAGACAATCGCCTTCACGCTCGCAGACTTGTAGCGGTATTCAAAGTCGTGTTCGACGAGCATGTGGGTCGCGGGGATCGCAACGGCTCCCAGCTTGTGGATAGCAATGGATGCGATCCAGAACTGCCAGTGACGCTTCAGGACGAGCATGACCGTGTCGCCGTGGCCGATGCCGAGAGATGCGAAATAGTTCGCCGCACGGTTGGAGAGAAGAGAGATATCCTTGTAGGTGAAGCGGCGTTCGTTCTTGTTTACGTCAAGGTGGAGGAGCGCGAGCTTGTCGGGTGTCTTTGCCGCGATGGCATCCACGGTATCGTACGCAAAGTTGTACTTGTCGTCGTTATGGAACTTGATTTCCTTCAGCTTGCCTTCTTCTTCGATGCACTCGATGAAGCGGAGCGCGACCGGATCTTCGGGAAGCGGAGAGAGAACGTTTTCGGCGGATTCCACCTTCGGTTCTTCCAGCATTTCCGGATAGTCGTACGCCGCGCCGCCGCGGTTGATGACAACAGCGAGGAATTCGCAGTCACCGTCCACCGCAACCATGCCGTGCGGCTTGCTGCTGTCGTAGTAGATGGAGTCGCCGGGTTCGAGAATTTCGGTGTGACCGTCAAGAGAAACCTTCAGCTTACCGGAAACAATGTAGTTGTACTCCTGGCCTTCGTGGCGGCTGAGCTTGATCGGCGCATTCGCTTCTTCCTCGGAATAGCGCGCCTTTACGAAGAACGGTTCGGCAATTTTATCCTTGAACAGCGGTGCGAGGTTGTTGTAGCGGAATCCCTTGCGTCGTGCGATCGGCAGACCGCCGCCTGCGCGGGTAATGCTGTATTCTTCAAGAGTCGGGCTTTCGCCTTTGAGAAGGTCGGTGGTGTCCACGCCGAAACGTGCGGCACATTTATAGATAAACGTAAAGGAAAAATCGGCGTTTCCGGCTTCGAGTTCACGGTAGGTTTCCACGGACACACCGGTCGCGGTCGCCATATCTTCTTCGGACAGCTCGCACACAAGACGTGTTTCGCGGATACGTCCGGCAACTTCTTTGATGATCTGTTCCATACAGGTATCTCCTTGAATTTGGGTATTAAACCAAAAAAGACCCGTCTCGACTTTGAGACGAATCTGCTGAAAATGCACTATTCGCGGTACCACTCAAATTGCACATGAATTCATGCGCCACCTCTGCGGGTTCCATCAAACCCTATGCCTTGACGCGGCATCGACGGGGAACCATTACTCACGGCAGATGCCGCTTTCCTTTCCCGACTCGGAAGTGATGATGTATCCTCCTGCCGTGTCCGCTTTCCACCGCCGCGGACTCTCTGTACCGGTATTCCCGGATGATACACGTCTTCGTCACAGTCTTTACAGGTCTTATTTGTTTGTCGTAAATTATAGCACGTTCGTTTTGATGTGTCAACTGTTATTTCTTACAAAATATATTTTTTGAATTTGTAAAAAAAGTCCAAAGATACCGCTGTACAACGTTTATTCGTACAGCGGTATCCTCCGTTCAGTCCGCGTTTTTCTCCATCCATGCAAGAATTTCCGTAAGTTCTGCCGGAGAACTCATGGAATGTATCTTATTTTCGCGAGTAAGAAATTCATACGTTTTTCCGTACTTCTCCAGTTCTGAAGCAAATTGAACCGCTTGTTCATACGGAACTTTCTCGTCTCCGATACTGTGAATCAGCAGAAGCGGGGTATCAATTTTTTCCGCAAATGTGACTGCACTCCGTCTGGCATATTCTTCCGGGCAATCGTCCGGCGTACCGCCAATCCGATTGGTCAGCATTTCACGCATATCCTCACGGCTTTCGTAAGTATGAGCCACATCATACACGCCGGAAACACACGCCGCCGCACGTACGATGTTCTTCTCATCATTCAAAAGTGCAAGACAGGTCTGCATTCCACCGCGCGATTCTCCAAGCATATAAACCCGTTCCCGATCAACAAAACCGAGTTCATCCGCAAGATCCATCCAGAAAACCACATCGTTCACATCCGCTCCGCCAAATTCGTCCTTGCCCGTTCCCGGGGCGGTCTCACGATAGTTCGATGCGATCACCACACAGTCAGAGGTATACGCATAATTCGCCGTCCCTGCCGCCGTATTCGCGCTGAAATTTCCGTTTCCACCGCGATTATAGAGAATCAGCGGACGCGGATTTTCCAGATAATCCGCCGGAACAGAGATATAAGCCGATACAGTACAGTCATCGACTGTATAAAGTACCTGATAGGTGGACATTCCCAAGATTCCGCGATACATTTCCTGTACTTCGGCAGGAAGAGCAGACATATCCGCGCCGACAGGAAGCTCTGCTTCTGCTTTTTCAACAGAAAGAATTCCATCCGCATTCATCAGTTCTTCCACATCCGCATACAAAACATTTTCCTGCTCAGTTTCCATCGGATCGGTATCCTGAATTTCCTGAGAGTTTTCCACGATAACTTCAGAAGATTCTGCAATATCCGTCCCGGAACCGCAGGCAGTCAGAAAAAGCAATGTCAAAAAAATTACAATAAAATTTCGTTTCATCGAAATCCCCACTCTCAATCACAGTCACTTGACTGTTTATTGTAATTGTATTATACCATGTTTCAATTTTTCTGTCAATCTTCTTCTCGAAGAAATGTGGGGGAAACCTTTTCATAAGTTTCCCCCACGCAAGTTCGATGAAATGAGATTTGATAGAAAAAATTCCAATCCGTAGGGCGGGGGCTTGCTCCCGCCGGAATGAACGGTTTGAATTTCTTCTCGGCGGGAGTAAACCCCCGCCCTACGAGACGATTGTTTAGGCTCTCTAAAATTTCGTTGAACTCACGTTAGTTATTCGATTCTCCCCAGCACCTTCATCAGCGGTACGGGATCGTTTGCCGTGATAAGATCGGCTCCCTTGTCAATGCAGAGCTGTACATCCGTCTCATTGTCCGCGCAGAACAGGTGCATCGGCATCCCCTTCGCCTGATAAACGGACATGATTTCCGACTTCACATACGTCATCGCAACGCCGATTTCGTCATAATAATCGTACGCGCCGTCGAACCATTCGCCCATCTGGAAGTCCGGATAGCCCATCGTGCGGCCGTTGTACTGCGTCTTGATGTACTTGATGATCCGCGCGTTGAACGCATAGAACCAGCAGCGTTCGAAAAAGCCGTACTTTTTCAGCAAAGCAATCGTCAGATCGACGTTTTCTTCGGTGTATTCCTTGATTTCCACGCCGAGACTCATATCCGGGCGTTTTTCCGCGCAAAGCTGAAGAAGCTCCTCCAGCGTCGGGATTTTCAGCCCCTGTCCCTTGAATTTGTCGCCGAACTTCGCTTCGTATGCCGGTTCCAGCGTGCGGACTTCCTCGAACGTCATATCGCGGATGTGCTTGTTCACGCCGCAGCAGCGGAGCGTATTCCCGTCATGGGACAGCACCGGTACTTTGTCGGCGGTCAGCCATACGTCAAACTCCACGGCATCCACGCCGAGATCGAGTGCCGCTTCAAACGAAACAAGCGTATTTTCCGGATACTGCGCGCAGTACCCGCGATGCCCTTCAACAACGATATTTTTCATACGCCGCTCCTTTACGCCTTATAGACGCTGATGTCGCGCAGAACGACTTCATCTCTCGCACTGGTGATATGGAGGATCAGCTTCTTGGTCTTCGTCTTCATCCAGCAGAGACGACGGTGGCCGACCGTGTAGTCATAATACTTGCAGCCGTCGTCGCCGTAGATGCGGAAGGATTCGATCCGCTGTCCGGCAGCCGCAAGGTCTTCGCGGAGTTCCACGAAACGAACGTCCGTTTCTTCAGGAAGTTCGATTTCGTACTTGCACTGGGTATCGCTGCCTGTGTCGATCTTTTTCACGGTACAGGGAACCTTCTTCGATTCGCCGAAGGAATTTTCGAGAAGCTCTCCGAGTTCCTTGAGTCTCTGGATGTCGCGCGGGTCGAAGCGTCCGGACGGCATCGGCGGAACGTTGAGGTTGAACGAGGTGTTCGCGCCGCAGGAATTGATGTAGGTGCGGAACAGGCGGTCGAGGGAGTGGGGTTCTTCCTTTTCATGATAGAACCAGCCCGGACGGATGGACATATCAATTTCGGAACCCGCAAAGCCGAGCCCCTTCGAGTACATGATGTTGTTCAGTTCGCCGATATTCTGGTCGGAGTTGTACATGAACGAGAGGTCGGCACCTTCGGCAAGAGGACCGGGGCCGGTCTGAACGTCGCAGCGGTAGCAGAGTTCGGTGGGAACGACCGCCCATTCGGCACGTCTTGCCTGACCGGCTTCGTTGCCGCACCAGCGGACGTCGGGACCGTGGTCATTGAAAATGCAGGCGTTCGGCTGATACTTGCGGATGAGGGCGATGTAGCGGTCAAAATCGTAGACCTGCTTCTTGCCGTTGGGGCCTTCGCCGCACGCGCCGTCGAACCAGACCATGAACAGTTCGCCGTAGTTGGTAAGCAGTTCGGTGAGCTGGTTGCAGTAGTAGTCGTTGTACGCATCGGTACCGTAGTACTTGGAGTTTCTGTCCCACGGAGAGAGGTATACGCCGAACTTGATGCCGCCGCGCTTGCAGGCTTCGGCACATTCACGGACAACGTCGCCCTTGCCGTCCTTCCACGGGCTGTTCTTGACGGAATGCTCGGTGTACGCGCTCGGCCACAGGCAGAAACCGTCGTGGTGCTTTGCGGTGAGGACAAGTCCCTTCATACCAGCGGACTTGACCGCTTCGACCCATTCGTCGCAGTTGAGGTCGTACGGATTGAAGATGGATTCCGGCTCATCGCCGAGACCCCATTCGAGGTCGGTGTAGGTGTTCACGGTAAAGTGAACGAAGGCGTAGAACTCGGTATCGAACCAGTTCATCTGCCGTGCCGACGGCTTAACCGAAGCGGCGGATTTCAGAAATTCCTTGAATTCCATGATGTCTTCCTTTCTTGTATAAAATGGGGGACTTGAGGAAACCTTTTTTGGAAAAAAGGTTTCCTCAAACTCCTTCCAAAAAACTTCAATCTGTTACAGGGACAGGGTATATACAAAACTGGAGGTTTTTGTACATCCATTCAAAACTGCCAAACATAGCAAGATCAAAATCCATCGTTTTTTTATGTGCGAAAGCCTCCATTATCAATTTATTCTTATTACATAAAGATTTTTGGAAAGGGTTCGGGAAAACCTTTTTGCAAAAAGGTTTTCCCGAGAATCCCCATTTCTCAAATCCTCACGTCAAACCGTTCGCCGCATTTCGGACAGCGGACGGTGTGTTTTCCCTTCTGATTCGGCAGTTTGATGATCGCCTTGCAGTGCCTGCACTTGCGGTAACGCGCGGTCTTGCGGTCGCGGAAACGGTCGCGCTGGAACATCAGCCAGTTTTTCACCGGACGCCAGAGTTTCAGGAATTTTTCGTTTTCCGCACGGCGTTTCGCGTGATTGCGGGACATAAACCGATACAAACCGAAAATCAGTACAGCAGTCCCGAGAAGACTCAGCAGGGTTGACTGCACAAAGGAATTGATGACCGTCAGGAAAAACCACACGGCGACCAGACCGATGTACATTTCGTCCATCCCGTAGCGTCCGATCATGAATTGAATCAGTTTTTGCTTGAAATTGTTCATTTATGTACCTTCTTCCGAAATGATGTACCTATTATAGTAGTTTAACAGCGTTCAATAAATACATCCTCTGGAAACAGGGTATGAATTTTCGGTAAATTACGCCATCAGTACCGCGCGGCAGGGGGAGCCGTCCGATCCGCCGAGTTTGAGCGGTGCGGCAAACAGCGTATAGGTACCGTCGGGAACATCGGTGAGGACAAGTCCTTCGAGAGCGATCAGGCCGTGGGAAAGCAGTTCCACATGAACCGCCATGGGTGCTTCTTCCGGCGCGACGCTCTGCGTTTCCACGCCGATGAGCAGAACGCCGGTATCTTCTTCCGTGAGATACTTCGCCGCGCTCATCGTCAGCCAGCATTTTCCCCGGCAGAGAAGCCGCTTCACACCGCGTTCCGCCAGATTCAGTTTTTCGAGGTCTTCCCTCTCCAGCGGATGGTCAAACGTGACCACTTCGCATTCGCCGATCAGCGTTTCCAGCGGAAGCTGTTCGATTGTCAGACCGTCGCGGACAAAATGGCGCGGCGCGTCAACGTGCGTCCCGTTGTGGGCGTTCATTTCGAGTTCGGTGATGTTGCAGACCTTGCCGTCCGCCATATCGGAGATACGCTTGTACGCCGGAGCCTTGTCGCCCGGATAGACGTTCGACGTGAACAGTTCCTGCGTGATATCGTAATATTTCATAAGATTCTCCACGATTCGGTAAAATTCTGTTTCTATTATACACAAAAAAATCCCCACGGTCAAGATATCCGGCGAAAATCGTCGGTATCCGCAACCGTGGGAAAGATTTATTTTTTCAGACGTTCCAGAATTTCCGCACAGACTTTTTTCGTATAACGTCCGAGAGCAGAAAAGTCCATCGCCTGACGGTAAATTTCTTCAAGAGCAAAATGTTCGTCCGCCGCCCGTGACAGGCACGCGAGTGCTTCCGTGATGCAGGATTCCTCCACCTTGGCCGCCAGCCGCATCTGTCCGCGCACCCCTTCGGGAATATCCTCGTTCACGAACCTGCTCATGTGGATCACCCGGTGTTCCTGCTCCGGATTGGCTGTGACCACGGCGGTTCGTTTTGAGGGAAGAAAAATTCCGTCGGTCTGCCCCGTCACCGGCAGGCGTGAGACAACGGTATCATATCCCGCCAACGCCAGACGTCCGGCGAGAAGTTCCATGAACGGTGCCGCACAGCCGTACATATCCGATACAGCAAACACCGTTTCCGCGAGATTCTCAAACGTCGGCAGATAAAACCGTCCGCGCATCGTTACCGCACGGGTATAACGGATTTCCGTGTGTCCGGTTTCGTCCTTCTCCGGCTTGCCGAGATGTTTCAGGAACCGTCCGATGTACGCCGCCGCTTTTTCACGGTTGAAACACCGCTCCGTATGGATCAGGCGTTCCCCATCCACCGTATCGGCGGCGCGCATCCAGCGGTACGCGGAATCCCAGCAGGCGGATTTTGCCGTACAGCGGGCAATGATTTCGTCCCGCGCATTCTCGAGAATGCCGCTGTCCCAGAATTTCGATACATCAATCAGCGACGACGACACACCGGGATAGCTCATATCGCGCACATGGGGAGCCGTGCCGTCGAGGAGGACGATCCGCCCATCCAGCACCGCGCCGTCAAGGGATTCCGGATCGGAACCGCAGAAATACCGTTCCGCCGGAAATCCTTCCTTCGCCGCCGCATCAATCACCTTCCGGATCAGGGTACTCTTCCCTGTCCCGGGGCCGCCTTTGATGACATAGACCCTCTCCATCCGCCGTTCGTCCGCAATCCGGCTGTACAGTCCTTCAAAACCGTTCGCCGTATTTGCCCCCGCGAAATAGGCAGTTCCTTCTATATCCATTCTGGCATATCCGCCGTATATGCTTTTCATGCACACCTCCGAAAATCTGGTTTTCGGTATCAGTCTATGCGAAAACATACGGTTGGTGATAAAAAAGAGGCAGCAGTGCCGCCTCTTTCCCAATTTGTTCGATTAGTTGATCTTTTCGATCCAGCCCATTTCGTCTTCGAGTCTGCCCCACTGCATACCGGTAATTGCATCGTAGAGCTTGTGAGCGATCGCGCCGATTTCGTTGTTGTTTACGATGAGGGTTTCGCCTTCGTCGTAAAGTTCGCCGACCGGGGAGATAACCGCTGCCGTACCGGTGCCGAATACTTCGTCGAGCTTGCCGTTGGCGTGTGCTTCCTTGACTTCGTCAATGGAGAGCTTGCGTTCTTCAACCGGGATGCCCCACTTTTTCAGAAGTTCGATGCAGGATGCACGGGTAACGCCGGGAAGAATGTTGCCGTCGGTCAGTTCGGGAGTGATAACCACGCCGTCGATAACGAAGAAGACGTTCATTGCGCCGACTTCGTCGATGTACTTTCTGTGTACGCCGTCAAGCCAGAGAACCTGTGCGAAGCCGAGCTTTTCCGCCTTCTGCTGGCCGATCAGGGAAGCCGCGTAGTTGCCGCCGGCCTTTGCGATACCGGTACCGCCCTTGACGCAGCGGACGTATTCACGTTCGATGCAGATCTTGACCGGGTTGATGCCTGCCGCATAGTAGGAACCTACCGGAGAAAGGATGATGCAGAAGATGTAAGTATGGGACGGATGTACGCCGAGCATCGGGTCAGTCGCAAAGATAAACGGACGGATGTAGAGTGAAGTACCTTCATCATAGGGAACCCAGTCCGCATCCACTTCGACAACGGTCTTGATCGCCTGAAGAACATCGGCAGGATCGAGACGCGGTACGCAGAGGCGGTCGCAGGTGTTGTTCATACGTTCGATGTTGCGGTCGGGGCGGAAGAGCTGAATCCCGCCGTCCTTACGGCGATATGCCTTCAGGCCTTCGAACAGTTCCTGTGCGTAATGGAACACCATTGCGGACGGATCGAGTGCGAGCGGGCCGTAGGGAACGATGCGGGCATCATGCCAGCCCTTTTCGGTGGAATAGTTCATCAGGAACATATGGTCGGTGAAGTACTTCCCGAAACCGAGCTTGGTGTAGTCCGGCTTTACTTTCGGAGAGGTGGTTTTTTCAATCTTTATATCAAGCATTGCTGTAATCCTCCAGGGTGCTTTCAAAAATTTACTCTTTATTATACATCCGTTTGCGCGAAATATCAAGGTTTTCGGCATAGAAATTTTATGAAAATCTATAAAATGTGCGGAGTGCGGGACGTTTGTGGAGGGGAAACGGTCGCTTTTTGAAAAAAGCTCCGCAAAAACTTTCAATCTGTGTTGACATTTGGTGCAGTTGGTATGGGAAAGAAGGGGGATAGGAGAATTCCGTAGAGTACGGCTGAAATTTGTTTCACCCGCTGACATGGGGATATAAAAATCATGAAAAATAGGGGAGCGACTTCTCAAAACTCCGTTTTGTTCAGCACAGATCACTTCCGTTTCCGTAATACAGTGCGCCGCGATAGAATTCAGCTACATAAAGGAATTCCCCGCACGCCTTGGCTCGGTCGCCGTGCGTGCTTTCGTTTGTACAAACTGTATGTCAGCCAATCAAACTGACGAAAAGCGCGGACGGCGGGTTAGCCAAGCCGCGCGGAAAACCAGAAAAATATAGCTGAATTCAATCGTGGCGTACTACATCGTGCTGTCGAAAACCGGCGTGGGAAGTCAGGGTCTTGGCGGAGCCTGACTTCCATCTCCACTACTTCGTAGAGATCCAAACCAGCATCATGTCAGCAGGTCTAACAAATTTCAGCTTCACGAACCGGTATATTTCAAAAAATCCCCTCTCCACCATATAAACCAAACAAACCGGCTACAACAGATTAAAGTTCTTTGCACAGCTTTCTTTCAAGAAAGCGCGTTTCCCCTGCACGAACAATCCGCACTCAGCATATTTTGTCTCCCACCCCCATACAATAGAACCGAAAATACTCATCTTACCGAAAGGAATTCCTGTATGAATCCTGCCTGCGGAATCCTGTGCTCTGCCCTGATGATCGCCGCCGTGTCGACGGTTCCGTCCGCCGCTTCGTCGTATTCCTATTACGGCGGTATGCTGTCCCCTGCCCTTGTGAATCTTTCCGCCGACCATACGATGGTCAAATCCGGACTGGTTGCCGGTACGATTTCCTTTACCGCCGAAGATTTTGCCCGCGCGGTCGGTGCAGAACCCTCGACCGTCACAATCACCGCGCTTCCGCCGCAGTCGAGCGGTACGCTGTATCTCGGCGACGCACCCGTTCTTGCCAACCAGATTCTCTCCCGCGCATCCCTTCATAAACTGACCTTTGTCCCCGCGCAGGACTGTACAGAAGCGTCGTTCCGCTTCAAATCCGGCGGCGAATATACCATGGACTGTGTCCTGCGTTATACGGATTCCGCCAATCTTGCGCCGACCATTGTACGTTCCGGAACGGCGCAGGACGCCGTGGAAACCGCTCTCTGGACACAGCGCGATATCGCCGCCTACGGTTCCCTTTCCTCCACAGTCAGCGATCCCGAAGGTGATGCCCTCACCTTTGAAATCACCCGGTATCCCGAAAACGGTCTGCTCCGCCTGACCAATCCTGCCAGCGGCGACTACTGCTACACTCCCTGCGACGGCGTTACCGGCGAAGACAGCTTTTCCTACGTTGTCCGCGACGAATGGGGCAATTATTCCGAAGAAGCCTCCGTACTCATCGACATTGACAAAGCCGCCGCCGACCTCGTTTTCGCCGACATGGACGGTCACTGGGCGCACAATGCCGCGCTTGTCATGGCGGCGGAAAATGCCATGGAAGTGGATGCCGTCGGCGGGGAGCTGTATTTCCGTCCGAACGACGAAATCTCCCGCGAGGATTTTCTCGTGACGGTGATGAAAGCCCTCGGTGCCGGAGAAGCCGAACCGTGCATGACCGTGTTCGCCGACCATACCGACATGGAACCCGAGTCCACGGGATATGTCGCCCGCGCCTATAACCTCGGCATCATCAAAGGAGTACAAGAAAGCGACGGCCTGTATTTCCATCCCACCTCCGGCATCACCCGTGCGGAAGCCGCCGTGATCCTGAACGCGATCATCGGTGCGGAAGAACCGGAGACTGTTCCGGTCTTTGCGGATCACCAGAGCGTTCCCGCATGGGCGCGAGGTTCGCTGTATGCCCTGTCCAACGCGGGGATTTTCACGGGAACCGGTGCCGGAAATCTCTCGCCGAACGCCTCGCTCAGCCGCGCACAGACCGCGCAGATTCTGCTTACGGTAAAAAAATACATCGAAGGATGAAAATGACTGAATAAAACCAGCGGGATTCTGTCATAATAGAACCGTACCCCAATGAAGCGCAAGAAAAACCAAACATGAGTGAATACGAGGATCAAAATGGAAAACAACCAGAACCGTCAGCAGAACCAGAACAACAACCAGAATCAGAACAAGAATCAGCAGAACAACCAGAACCAGAATAAAAATCAGAATCAGAACAACAACAATCAGAACCAGAACCGCAATACCAACAACCAGAATCAGAACCGCCGCGACGAACGCGAAGAATATTAATCTGCCCCGGCCAAAGGATCACCAAAATTTCCGGGGTACCAACAGCAAAAGACCACCGTACGGGTGGTCTTTTCTGATGTTCGGAGATTATTCAAAGAGAACCTGCGCCGCTTCAAAGGCTTCGTTTCCTTCCGCGACCGTCGGTTCGACCCATTCGGATTCCGCAAAACGGCAGTGAATCTTTTCAAACGCCGCGCATTCCGAGAACGCAAATTCCCCGACCGACGTAATCGGAGACTTCAGCGTGATCCGTTCCAGCTCGATGCACAGGCTGAACTGATAGCTTCCGATTTCGGTGATGCCGCTTCCGAGAACAACCTTGTTCAGCTTGATGCAGTTGTTGAACGCGCGGAGACCGAGCGTCGTGACGGTATCGGGAATCTCCATTTCCGTGAGCGCGTAGCAGTTGATGAACGCGCGCGGGAGAATCTTGGTGACATTTTTCCCGAAATTGACGGTATGGAGCATTTCGCAGTTATAGAAGCACTGTTCGCCGACCACTTCCACGCAGTCGGAAATCGTGACGACCAGAAGTTCCTTGCAGTTCATGAAGAAATTGCGGTCGAGTTCGCGTACAACGATGTTGTCCACAACATCCGGCACGACAAAATGGCTCCACGAACCGTCATGATCCTCGTATTCGTCCCGCTTGAACGACAGGATGCCGTCCGCAGTGATCGAGAACCACGGAGACTTCGCACTCGTCGTCATGTTGACTTCTTCAAGACCGGTGATCGCCTGCGCCTTTTTGTAGTTGGTATCGGCTGCCTGTGCGCGTGCATCGCGGAAGTCGCCGAGATCGGTGAAAATGGCGATCGCTTCGTCATAGGAACCGTCCGCCGCCAGTCCGACCGCCTTGCTGTAGCGTCCCATCGGGATAAATGTGGTAAACGTCAGCACAACGAGGGCGATTGCCAGACCGAGCGCGGCAAAAATGAGGATCATCTTGGTCGTATCGGACACGCGGTTCTCGCGGTTCTTCTTGATTTTGACCGCTTCCTGTTCGGTTTTGTCGGCAATCTCGCGGCTGCGTTCCTCCAGGTAAGCGGGATCGAGGTGGGTGGTCAGCCATTCATGCGAACAGCCGCAGGCACCGCAGGTTTCGGACGCATCGAGATTGATCTGTCCGCAGGCACACCGCCACGCGCCGTCGATTTTGTCGGGCTTATATTTTGCCTCGGTGACACCGGAGCATTCGACGCGGATCGCGTTGTACAGCGGATCGGTCTGCCAGTAGATGTCCTGTTCGGGGAGAACCTTTCCGCGGGTGCCGGACTCGTTTGTCCACACGGTTCCGTCGGCGTAAGTGACGGAGCGGATGGTCACGGCGGCATACACGGCATCCGCAAAGGGAACGGCGACGGGGACAGATTCCCCGACTTTGAGAGAAACGCCGTCGCTGGTTCCGACGTTCTGGCGTTTTGCGCCGGTATATTCGATATCGGCCGTATAGTGGTCAATCTTCAGACTGCCGCCGCACGGTACGGAGAAGACGGAAAGGGTAATCGCATCGTTTTCGAGAAGCACCCGTGTCTGCTTGATCTGGACGGGGCATCCGGCGATCCACTCCTTCTGCGGGCGGTCGGAGAGAATTTTTCGGTTTTCGTTTTCGCTCATGATACTTCCTCGGCTTGGATTTTCGATAACTGTAACCTGTATCATACCACGTTCCGCGCGGAAGTTCAACCGTTATTTTATGAATAAACCCGCATTACGCAAGTTTTCCGAGGATGGGGACAGCGTCGGCGCACAGCTTCCGGCAATGCTCGTTTATGTAAGGATACACCGAGCCTTTGCAGAGGCTGCCGAGATATTCGGAGGCGACGTGCGACTCCTGCTCGAGGATCAGGTAATACGCGCCGCATCCCGCCGTTTCCTCGCGGTAGGCCGCACTTTCGCCGAGGTAGCCGTTCCGCATAAGTCCGGCGCAGGCCCCGAGCAGGCACGGCATTGTGTCAAACCGGTAGATCACCCGTCCGCGGAAGATATAGTTTCTGTATTCGGCAAGCATCCGTTCGTTCCCTGATTTCATACTGGTTCTGTTTTCCCTTTCAGCAAGTTTTGTGACAAACACTTCGCATCCGCCCGTTTTCGACGGATACATCTCGACGTAAATGCGCCCCCGCATCCCGTCTCCCCGGTATCCGCACTTCGCCCCGGCATCCCGCAGCATCCCTCGCAGAGCCTCTCCCGCCCCGCTCTCCTCCGCCGCGCTCCTGTACGCCTTCATATCCTCCGCCGTCATCATCAGCTTGATTCTGCTTTCGTCAATTACAATGAGTTCCATCCCTCTGCTCCATTTCCGATTCTGATACACTATCATTATAATCCCTTTCCTCCGAAATTGGTACCCCTAAATTTCTGGAAATTCTTCTGTGGGGAGTGTTCTTGGAGGAGAACGTTGGGGGAACCTTTTTGAGGAAAAGGTTCCCCCAAACCCCTTCCAAAACCTTTTTAGACTGCGGCAGCCATCTCGTTCTTGCAGATTTTTTGTTTGAGGGGATTTTCTTGGGTCTGTGCGTAGCCATTTTGTACATCCCATCCGCTGACATTTCGTTGGTTCGTAATTCTTCGAAAATCGTTATGGGGAAGTCAGGCTCCGCCAAGACCCTGACTTCCCACGCCGTATGGAGATACGTTGATAAAGTGAGTAACGACAGAATTCAGCTACGTTTTGGAATCCCCCGCACTCCTTGGCTGCCGCCGTTCGTGCTTTTCAAAAAAGACTTCATGTCAGCCAACCGAACGAACGTAAAGCGCGGACGGCGGGCGAGCCAAGACGCGCGGAAACCCAATAAAATGTAGCTGAATTCAATCGTTGCGTATTATATCACGCAGTCGCAGCATGGCGTGGGAAGTCAGGGTCTTGGCGGAGCCTGACTTCCCCAGAACGATTTTCGAAGAGATTCAAACCAGCTTCACGTCAACAGGTCTAACAAATTTCAGCTTCACGAACCGGTATATTTCAAAAAATCCCTTCCCCATCATATAAACCAAAACAAACCGGCTACCACCGCCTAAAAAGGTTTGGGAAGGGGTTTGGGGAAACCTTTTCCTCAAAAAGGTTTCCCCAAGAAAACTTCACCCTTGCACATCCCTCACCCCTGTGGTATAATGAAGAAAAAAGCCGAAAGGAGCAAACACAATGAAACGAAGAAAAGACAGCGCGTTCGGACTGCATTTTGACTTTCATGCAAGCCCGGCACCGGGGAAAGTCGTCGGGAAAACGCTGAAGGAGGAGGATATCCGGGAAATCTGCCGGACGATCCGGCCGGATTTTGTCCAGATCGACTGTAAGGGACATCCCGGATGGGCGTCGTATCCTACCAAATGCGGGAACGCTATGCCGGAAATTCTCGGCGACCCGCTCGCATTGTGGCGGAAAGTGACGCGCGAAGAGGGCGTGGCTCTGTATATGCACTATTCCGGGGTTATGGATTATAAGTATTCCGGCGAACATCCCGAGGATACGGCTGTCCGCGCGGACGGTACCCTCGCCAACGGGATCGCACGGATGCTCGGCGGGTATGCCGATAATCTCCTGATCCCTCAGCTCAAGGAGCTTGCCGGCGTTTACGGCGTGGACGGCGTGTGGGTCGACGGCGAATGCTGGGCAACCTGCGTTGACTTCCATCCCGACAACATCGCCGCGTTCGAGAAAGAATACAATGTCTCTCTTGAAGGCAAACTTCCCGCCAACCCCGGTGATCCCTACTACGAAGAGTACCGCGAATTCTGCCGCGATCTCTTCCGCCGGTATGTCCGTTACTATACCGACGCCGTTCATGCCGAGTACCCCGATTTCCAGATCGCCTCCAACTGGGCGTACTCCGATCACATGCCCGAAGCCGTTTCCGCCAATGTGGACTTCCTCTCCGGGGACTTCAATCCGTGGAATTCCTTCAATGTCGCGCGGTACGCCGGACGTGCCCTCGCTCAGCAGAACCATACATGGGACCTCATGGCATGGAATTTCCGCGCACAGAACACCAATAAGCCCGGCGGCGTTCCCAAGCATCCCGTCCAGATCATGCAGGAAGCCGCAACCGTTCTTGCCGTCGGCGGCGGTTTCCAGAACTACATCACCCAGTACCCCGACGGTGCGCCCCGGATGGAACAGATCCGCCGGATGAAGCCCGTTGCCGATTTCGTACGCGCAAGAGAACCGTTCTGCTTCCGCGGCAAGGCCGTTCACGAAGCGGTGATCCTTCTCTCTCAGTTCGACCGCTCCCATGAGGCGACCGGTCTGTTCAACCGTACCGGCTACGACCGCGTTGTCGGGCTGACCAGCCTGTTCTGCGATGCCGGACAGTCTGTCGAAATCGCGGGCGAACATACCCTGCGCGGTCACTGCGCCGACTATAAACTGATCGTTCTCCCCGAACTGGCGGTCGGTCTTGATCCGGATATGATCGAAGAACTCCTCGAGTACGTCAAAAACGGCGGCAGTCTCCTCCTCACCGGCCCGAACACCTGCCGTATTTTCCAGAAGGCGGGACTTCCCTTCACCGTGGATGCGGACGACCGCAGTGGTCAGTGGCGTTGGGTTTCTCTCGACCACGAAGAAGTCGGGATGCTCCGCGACGCACATACCGTCACTGCCGAAAACGCGGAAACCGTTGTCTGGTACGGCGACGCCGAACGCGATACAACTCTCCCCGGCGGCGTGATCGTTCCTTATGGCAACGGACGTATCGGAGTTCTCGCGGCGGATATCGGTACCCAGTACGGCGACTGCACGCAGTTCCTCCACCGGTATGCCGTCCGTGCCATGTGCCAGAAGCTGTACTCCCCCGCCGTCGTGATCGAACAGGCGCGCGGAATGCTCGAGCTGACGGAACTCCGGAAAAACGGCCGTCTGTACATCCAGCTCATCAATGCAAACGGCAATCACGCCAGCATGGCCTCCGCAACGGAAGATTTCCTTCCGCCGGTCGTTGACATCACCCTTTCCATCGCACTGGATCGGGCACCGCAGGCACTGATTCTTCAGCCGTCCGGAAAAACGCTTCCGTTCGAATACCGTGACGGACGCGCGTATGTCTCCGTTGACCGCGTGGACATTCACGATATTGTGGAAGTAGCGGAATAATCCTATATCACGAAGCACAGTCTGTATTCGCACAGACTGTGCTTTGCACGTTCCGTAAAAAATTTTTTCGATTTTTTCGGAAAATGCGGGATATTTTTCCCTCCGGATTCGTCTATACTTACAGAAACCACATGATAGCGGGAGGACAGGCGGTTTGATCGAAATTACAGCCATCACAGCCTATCTGGAAACGGACGAACAGCGGATAACCGCGGAAACGCTGTTCGAAGAAAACAAAAATATGATGTATTACACGGCATTCGGAATCCTCAAAAATCCGCACGACGCGGAGGATGCGGTCGCGGACACGCTTGTCAAGGTGTGCCGGAACATCGGCAAATTCTGCGGAGAATCCGAAAAAGCGCAGAAGCTGCTTCTGTATGAGTATACCAAAAACACCGCCATCGACCGGTACCGGGAACGCAGCCGGAAAACCTGCGTGTCCCTCAACGAAGTCCTGACGGCGGACGACCCGGATTCCGATCCGTGCGATGCCGTTCTGGCGGAAGACTTCGGGGATATGCAGCTCCCGATGTCCAGACTGCCGCAGAAGTACAAAGACCTGCTGATTATGCGCTACGGCGAGGGACTGAAATACAAGGAAATCGCCGACCTGCTTCATCTGCCGGAAAGCACGGTGGCAACCCGTCTTCTGCGCGCCAAAGCAATGCTGCTCAAACTTTACGAAACGGAGGGGAAACGCCGATGAAACGAATCCGCGAAAACAACGACGATTTTGCCGGGATGCAGGCGATGATTCAGCCCCTGCTCGACGAACGGCTGGCGGAAATCGACCGTCTCAATGCACAGCCGCATGAATATTCCGAAGAAAGCATGGAACGGATTCAGAAGATTCTCGGAAATCCGAAAAAACATTCCCGTACCCGGACAATATCTTCCCTGAGCCGGCGTGTTGCGTCTGTTGCTCTGGTCACGGGTACTGTCCTGCTGACCGCCGCCCTGTGCATCCAGCCCATCCGTGCGGCCATCTGGAACTTTTTCCTTGAATGGCATGAGGAATATTATACGGTTCAGGTCAGTGAAGAATGTCAGCAGGAATGTCCGCAGATGCTGGAACAGCATATTATCCCGGACAATCTGCCGGAAGGATGGACGCTCCAGACCGAAAGTGAAACCCTGTTTACAGGTGTGTACCAGATTTTCGGTACAAATGAGGAACGGATTTTCTATCACCTGTGCGTCGTCGGCGGAAGTACCTCCTACGACAGTACCGATGTTGTCAAGGAAAAAATCCGTCTCAACGACCGCACCGAAGCCTATCAGATGACGTACGTCGAAGGAGATATCCTTATCTCATGGGTAGATAAGTATCAATTTACCCTGTCGGGACACAATATATCTGCCGAACAGCTCCTCGAAATCGCCGAAAATATCGACAGTCAGAACCACTGACGCAAAAAACAGGCTGCACTTACAGCCTGTTTTTTCATATTTTTCTGTTCTCACGCGCGGCTTACCCAGATCGGCGAGGTCCACGCCTGCCGTCCGTCCGCCAGTTTCACGCGGAGGTAATAACAGTCCGCTTCCTGTTCCTGACGGTAATCGTAGAAAAGCTGTTCGCTCTTTTTCCGAAGGATGATGTAATCCCGGCAGTTCTTCACGACCGTGACCGTTTCCACCGGCACATCCGCCTGAATGTTGTAGTAAACCGCAGGATCGCCCGTCACGGTGATTTCCTCGCCCATGTAGTGACCGTCGATCCGGAAATCCACCGTCACCCGTCCGGCACGTCCGTTCTGACCTCCCATGTAGCCGTAACAGCGTCGGGCTTTCAGCGCGTCGAAAATGGCTTCGCGGGTGTTGCTTTCCGCCCACACACCCGTGATACCGGGACAGCCGTAAGGGAACGCCCCGGTCATAAGGCCGCCGTTTCCGCCGTGGTCATCGGAACAGGCAATGCAGCCCATGCGCGCGCCGCGTTTCAGTGCATCCTGCCAGTGACCGCCTTCGCAGTCATCGCCGAGCATACTTGCCAGCGGGTCGCCCATATATTCCGTACAGCTGCTCCCGCGCCCGAACACCTGAATGATCGGCACCATGTCGTCCATGTCCATCGCCAGAAAATCCGCGCCGGAGGAGAGAATGTTGGTGTCGTGGGGAACCAGAACGAGGTCTTCCCTTGCCAGCCAGCGGTGCAGTTCCTCCCGCGTGATCTCACCGTCGCGTACGCCGCGCAACATTTCGCCGTCGTCCGTCCGGTAATAGACCACCAGATTGTTGTAGAACGGATAGGAGTCCCGTTCGTAGGCCAGAATGGTCGAAAATTTTCCGGGTTCGTAATATTCCCGCACCTTCTGCTTCGTCAGCTCCCATTTTCCGGCATCCCAAAGTTCCGGTTTGCCGACGCCGCCGTGGTCATGGTCGGAAAGCGCGCCGAAATCCAGTTCCGCACGGTCCCGCAGTCCGGTGAAGTAATCGTCAATCGACGGGCCGCCGTCGGACAGATTCGTATGTCCGTGAAGTTCGCCGAAATACACCTGATACTGCGGCGGTTCCGGCAGACGTGCCGCCTGATCTTTGCGGATTTTGTCCCATGAACCGTCGGTTCCGGAGTACACAATGTCCGTAAAAGCCGCCGAACGTCCCGGCATATCGAACCGTTTTGCAAGTTTTCGTTCCGGATGTGTCATAGCAAATTCCTCCCTTAACCGTTTTCACGTTCAAAATAATACTTCTTGTTGTGTGCGCAGATGCTTTGCACCACGCCGATGCAGAGGTACATCGACACCATCGACGATACGCCGTAGGAGAAAAACGGGAGCGTGATCCCGACGACCGGCAGCATCGCCAGACACATACCGATATTTTCCGCCGACTGCGCGAGGAGCATCCCCGCAATGCCGATGCAGATATACATGGCGTAGTTCTTCCTTGTGCCGCGCGCAATCCAGAGAATCCTCAGAATCATCGTTGTGATGAGGATGATGTACAGAAATGCCGCCATGAAGCCGAATTTCTCCGCGAATGCCGCAAACAGGAAGTCCGACTGCCCTGCATTAAGGGAGAAGTATTTTGAACCGCCCGAGAAACCGGCTCCGCGGAATCCGCCCGAGATAATGCAGTTCCGGCTCGCAATCGAATGCCAGCCGACGTCCAGCGGGTCAAGGTCGGGATTGAAGCCGACAAGAATACGCATCTGCTGACGTTCCGACAGATGCGGCCACAACGCCGGTGCCGCCGCAACGACCGCCGCGATCATTCCTGCAAAGTACCACAGGGATAACCCCGCCGAGAAGATCATGATTGCCGAAATTACAAGATAGACCAGTCCCGTTCCAAGGTCGCCCGTCAGCATGACCAATCCAAAAATCAGTCCCGCGTGGATACCGAGCTGAAGCACCGAAAACGGATGGTTGATCCTGTCTTTCAGTTTGTCCAGATGCAGTGCAAATACCATGATGTAGGTCACTTTTACAAGTTCCGAGGGCTGGAATGAAATCGAACCGAACGAAATCCAGTTGTTGTTCCCCTGACTTCCCGTTCCGAATATACCGACCAGTATCAAAAGTCCGACCGTGACAGCAAAAAATATGTATTTCATCCGCGAAATCAAAGCGTCGTAGTCGATAAAGGTCATAATCATCATGGCCGTAAATCCGACAGCTACCGCCGCGATCTGCATCTTGTAGTAGTATGTCCCGTACGCATCCGATGTCGCAATCAGCGTCAGTATACTAAGCCCGCTCATCGCCAGCGCACAGATCAGAATCACCGGATCGATCCGCCGCAGCTTCTCCGAATTGGTTATTGTAAATTCTTTCAATGTAAATGAATATGTGGGGGAAACTTTTTTGGAAAAAAGTTTCCCCCACACCCCTTTCAAAAAACTTCAATCTGTTATAGGGAAAGAGTATGTGCAAATTTCTCGTAAAGTCTGCACAAAATTATGTCAGTATATTTGTTCAAAAGTTTTTGAGGTGGGGTCCGGGGAGGAACTTTTTCCAAAAAAGTTCCTCCCCGGGAAACTCCATTTAATCAATACGCGATGCCCCAGTAGACCATGTGCTTTGCGGGTTTGCCGCAGCATACACATACGTCGGAGAGGTGTTCCTGTTCGAACGGGATGCAGCGGGAGCCGACGCCGGTGAGTTCCTTCACCTTGTCTTCGCATTCTTCGTCGCCGCACCACATTGCACGGACGAAGCCTTCGCCGTTCTGAGCGAGAGCTTCCTTGATTTCGTCGATGGTCGTGCAGGAGTAGGTTCTCTTTTCGCGGTTGGCGAGTGCCTTGGCGTACATACCGTCGCGGACTTCCTGAAGCTTTGCAGCTACGGTTTCTTCGATGTTTTCGATGGAAACCACGGTCTTTTCCATGTTGTGACGGGTCACGATGACGCACTGACCGTTTTCGATGTCGCGCGGACCCATTTCGATACGAACCGGTACGCCCTTCATTTCGTATTCCGCATACTTCCATCCGGGGCTGTTGTCGCTGTCGTCGAGCTTCACGCGGAACTTGTCAGCGAGGCGGTCGTAGAGAGCCTTGTTCGCTTCCACAACGCCGTCCTTGTGCATTGCAACCGGAACGATAACAACCTGAATCGGTGCCACTGCCGGAGGAAGAACGAGACCGCTGTCGTCGCCGTGGGTCATGATGATGCCGCCGATCATACGGGTGGTTACGCCCCACGAAGTCTGGTAGGGATAACGGAGGGTGTTGTCACGGTCGGTGAACTGGATATCGAACGCTCTTGCGAAGCCGTCGCCGAAATAGTGGGACGTACCGGCCTGAAGTGCCTTACCGTCGTGCATGAGTGCTTCGATGCAGTAGGTATCTTCCGCACCTGCAAACTTGTCGGACGGGGTCTTCGCACCCTTGACAACCGGGATTGCAAGGTCGTTGATGTGGAAATCCGCGTAAACGTTCAGCATCTGAACGGTTTCTGCGCGTGCTTCTTCGGCGGTCGCGTGCATGGTGTGACCTTCCTGCCACAGGAATTCACGGCTGCGGAGGAACGGACGGGTGGTCTTTTCCCAGCGGACAACGGAGCACCACTGATTGTAGAGCTTCGGCAGGTCACGGTAGGAACGGATAATGTTTGCGTAGTGTTCGCAGAAGAGGGTTTCGGAGGTCGGACGTACGCAGAGCTTTTCGGTCAGACGTTCCGCACCGCCGTGAGTAACCCATGCAACTTCCGGAGCAAAGCCTTCAACGTGATCCTTTTCCTTCTGGAGAAGGGATTCCGGAATGAACATCGGCATATATACGTTTTCGTGGCCGAGTTCCTTGAAGCGGGTGTCGAGAATCTTCTGGATGTTTTCCCAGATCGCGTAGCCGTAGGGACGGATAATCATACATCCCTTGACGCTGGAATAGTCAATGAGGTCTGCCTTCTTGCAGATGTCGGTATACCACTTCGCAAAGTCCACGTCCATGGAAGTGATATCCTGCACAAGTTTCTTGTCGTTCTTCATAGTACAAAATCCTTTCGGAATAATTTTTTGATGAAATCTATATCGTTATCCTGTGGAAAACCTCGTTTCAGCGGAGTTTTCCACAAGTTCTTATACCTTTGTCAGTCTCGCGTAGGTCGCCATGAGCTTTTTCGTGCCGACTTTGTCAAACGCGATTTCGTACAGCGTATCGCTGCCCATTTTCTTTGAGGAAAGAATGGTTCCTTCGCCGAAGGTAACGTGCTTCACGCGGTCGCCGGTATCGAATGCGGCCGATGCCGCTGCGGCTGCCGGGGTTTTCAGTGCGGTCAGTGCGGGAGACGGCTTCGACGTTTCCTTGACGAAATGGTTGACCGGCTTCTGCTTCACCGGTCTCTGACGGAGCTGACGGAGTTCCGCATCCTGCGGCGTTTCGTCTTCGCGTTCCGTGAGTTCCGGCGGAATTTCACACGCGAACCGGGACAGCGCGTTCGATCCGGAACGGCCGTTCATCATGCGGTCGCGGACATGGGTGATGTACAGGCTCTTCTTCGCGCGGGTGATGGCAACGTACGCCAGGCGGCGTTCTTCCTCGATTTCCTCGTCCTTGAAGGTCGTCTGGAAGCTCGGGAAAATATTTTCCTCCATCCCGGGCAGGAAAACCGTCGGGAATTCCAGCCCCTTCGCGGAGTGGATCGTCATCAGAACCACCGCGTCGGCGGTTTCGTCGTACTTGTCCACGTCCGAAACGAGGGCAACGTCTTCGAGGAAGCCGATCAGGGAGGGTTCTTCCGCATTTTCTTCGTACTGACGCGCCGCGGAAACCAGTTCGCCGATGTTGTTCAGACGGTCGTCGCGTTCCGCAAGGTCGGTCATGTCATGGAGCATCTTGTTGTAGCCGGACTGTTCGACCACCAGTTCGATGAGCTCGGACGGCGGCATCTGCGCGGCGGCATCGCGGAAGCTGTCAATGAGGTAAACGAACGAAACCATCTGGTTGGCCGTCGCCTGCGAAATCGCGCTGTAACGCTTTGCACGGCGGAGGAATTCCAGCAGAGGACATCCTTCTTCATACGCCAGTGCTTCCGCAATCTGGATGGACTTGTCGCCGATGCCGCGCCGGGGGGTGTTGATGATGCGGCGGAGGCGGAGGTCGTCGTTCGGGTTGTTGATAAGTGCAAGATAGGCGATGATATCCTTGACTTCCATGCGGTCAAAGAAGCGCATACCGCCGAGCATACGGTAGGGAATGCTGCTCTTGGTGAACGCCTGTTCGATGTTTCTCGACTGGGAGTTCATGCGGTAGAGAACGGCGAAATCCTTGAATTTCGCACCGTCCTTCACGCCGTTCAGCACCATTTCCGCAATGTAGCGGCCTTCGTCGTTCTGGTTGCCGAGGTTCTTGATGACGATCTTGTCGCCTTCGTTTCCTTCCGTCCACAGGGTCTTGCCGAGACGGCCGCTGTTCTTTGCGATCACGGCGTTGGCGGCATTCAGGATGGTCTTCGTGGAACGGTAGTTTTCCTCGAGCTTGATGACGGAGGTGTTGTCGTAATGCTTGTCGAAATTGAGAATATTCTCGATCACCGCGCCGCGGAACTTGTAAATGCTCTGGTCATCGTCGCCGACCACCATGATGTTGCGGTGCTTGGCGGAAAGGAGCAGGGTCAGTTCAAGCTGCGCGTAGTTGGTGTCCTGATACTCGTCCACGGAAATGTACTTGTAACGGTTCTGGAGCGTCAGGCGGACATCCTCGCATTCCGTGAGAAGACGCACGGTCTGCATGATGATGTCGTCGAAGTCGAGAAGGTTCTGGCTCTTGAGCTTGTTGGCGTAAAGTTCGTAGATCGCCGCGATCTGCTTGAGCTTCGCGTCAGAACCCGCCTGCATGGTGTATTCTTCCGGCCCGATGAGCTTGTCCTTCGCACGGCTGATGGTGTTCTGGACGGTCTTCACGGGGAGAACTTTATCGTCAATGTTCAGCTGCTTCATGCAGAGCTGAAGCTGTTTTTTGCTGTCGTCGGTGTCGCAGATGGTGAAGCTGCGGTCGTAGCCGATGTGGTCGCCGTACTTCCGGAGAATCTGTACACAGATCGAATGGAAGGTACCGCTCTTGATTTCGGAAGCTTCCGCGCTGTCTTCCCCGAAAATGGAGCCGATGCGCGCTTTGATTTCACGCGCCGCCTTGTTGGTGAAGGTGATCGCCATCACCTGCCACGGCTGCGGCGGATTGACGGCAAACCGGGTCAGATAATTGCCCAGTTCCTCTCTGGGGAGCGCGGCGGCGTTTTTCATGTCCGCGATGTCCGCTTCGGTCACGTCCGTGGGGACAAGATCGGCGCGGTAAGCGTCGCCGTAGCGGATAAGATAAGCAAGCCGGTTGACGAGAACGGTGGTTTTACCGCTTCCGGCACCGGCAAGGATCAGCAGGGGGCCGTTAATGGTGTACACGGCTTCGCGCTGTTTGTCGTTGAGGTTTTCGTAGTATTTATCGAACAATGCCCTTTTCGCGGAAAGGTACATTGTCCGGAGTTGTATGTCAGTCATGGGGACACGCTCACTTCTTCAGGATAATCAATTATTATTATACCACAAAATGCAGATTTTTTCAAGATTATTGTCAACAACAATCCGGGATTCCTGCAGAATTATCTTGTGATAAAAGACCGAGAACCGGAATTTATAAACGGAAAATAAGAATTCGCGGAAAAGTTTTTCTGCGGGAGATGTAACAAAATCCCTTCCTCATCGGTTATACTTATTCGAAAGGAGGCGGGAACGATGGACGGAACAAACACAGCGCGCACGGTCTGGGAATGCGCGAACGGGACGATGTACCGCGCGGCGTACGAAATCCTCGGGAACCGTGCCGACGCGGAGGATGCCGTGATGGACGCGATGTGCCGGATCGTGCGGAACGAGGACAAATTCGCGGGACTCGCGGACTGCGATATCCGCGCACTGGCGGCGATCTACGCACGGCGCACGGCGATTGACATTTACCGGAAGAACCGGCGGAAGCCGTACCCGATGGACGATCTGCCGGAAGAGATGGATTTCACGGATTCGCCGGAAGCGGTCGTCACGGCGGAGGACAGCGCGGAGAGACTGCTGCGGCTGATCGGACAGATGCCGCCGTCGTACCGGGACGTACTTCTGCTGCGGGTACGCTACGGAATGAGCGACCGGGAGATCGCGGAGACACTCGGCATCCACGGCGGGACGGTACGGACACGGATGAGCCGCGCACGGACGTGGCTGGAGAAAAAACTTGCGGAAAAGGAGGGACATCCGGATGAATAACTTTGAAAAAACGCTGAACGAAACCCTTTCGCGGTATGTGGAAGCGGAATATTCCGGCGACATTCCGCACGAATACGCGCCGGAAAACGAACGGAAAGCGGAAGAAATTACGGAAAAAACGAAAAAAACAACATCCATTCCAAGGAGGTTTCCCATGAAAAAACGATTTGCGGCAGCACTGATGTGTGCGCTGGTGCTGCTTTCGTCGGCGGTCGTATACGCGGCAAGTCCGGCGGTACGTGAGTACATCAATATGCTGTTTCTGAAAGAGGACAGCGCGGCACGGCTGACGGAAGTCCCGGAAGGGTACATCGGCGTGTATACAGCGGAAGATTTGGATAATGTGCGGGAGAATCTGAATGGAAAGTATATTCTGATGAACGATATTGTACTGACTCCCGACTACTATATGGAAGGCAATCTGTTTGACGGCGGTTTTGTACCGATCGGCGACAGCGGCAATCCGTTCACGGGAATTTTCAACGGGAACGGATATGTGATTTCCGGTCTGGTTGTGGACGGTGCGTATGATTACGCGGGACTGTTCGGATATTGCCGGAGATTCAGTGACTGGAGCGGAAAAGAGGAAGAACTTCAGATTTCCGGAGGCATCATCAAAAATCTCGGTCTGACCGACGGCATTGTAAATTCTACGGGAGATTATTACGATCTTGAATCGACTCACTTATTCAACCAATCCTATACGGGTGGTATTGCTGGATATGCAGATTATATCGTCGGATGCTATACAGAAAACTTCACGGTTATATCACAAATTGAAAATGATATCAGCAACATAAGATATATTGCCGTAGGCGGGGTTGTTGGACGCGCTTATTATGTGGATAGCTGTTATTCCTCGGCAGATGTTGTCCTGCATGGAACAGCATCAGAAGAAGCAGAAGAAATTTATGTCAGCGGCGTTGCGGGTTTTTCCTTCTCCTGTGTAACTTCTTATTTCAATGGTACAGTCGACAGCGGAATTTATCCCGATTACGGCGTGACTTACTGTCAGGAATACGATGTTCCTCTAATTCTGACCACTTCCATGATGGATGAGATCATTGCACGTATTGACGCACAGGCAGAACCTCCGACTGATCCTAAAAAAATAAAATCACTCGAAAAAGAAGGGCACTCTTGGGATGCTATGAAGTTATCCGCATTTTATTGCAGCAATGTATATTTCGATTATCTTGACCTCCCCTACCAAACTTATATCACCTCTGATGAAGCGGGTTCGGGAGAATATTACCTGCTCGACCCTGAAACCAAAGGACGCGAATACGATGAACTTGTAAGAATCCTATCTCTTGCATTCCCCAACAACACCTTCCGTGAATTCTGCATCGAAAACCACATCAAATCCGGCTATTACGCCTGCTATGACCTGCGTGACACCCCGGACTGCACCTTCGACGGGTTCGATTTCGACTACATCTGGTACGACCGCGAATCCCCGAAACTGCGGCTGTTCAAAGGCCGTACGAACAACGCCTCTGAAATTCTTGACCGTTACAGCGATTACATGAACAAGACCGGACAGCCCGTTTCCGACGGTTACACGGCATACGAGGCCTATCAGAACGGCTGGATCAAAATTGACGACTGACCTCCCCTTTTCCATACGGACAGCCCCCACGCTGTCCGTATTTTTTTATTGACAATCCCGTTTCTGTATGCTATACTACATACAGTCACATGACCGCATAAAATTCCATCATGAAAGCGAGGTTTCTCCATGACGTTCTGGCATACGCTCGGTATCCTCGTGCTGGTGCTGATGCTCCTGCCGTACCT
>SVQN01000036.1 GCA_015065295.1 Oscillospiraceae bacterium | reverse complement strand
TACAGGGGCAGGGCATCATGTGTGTCCGGGAGAGGGTAGTTTCTACCGAAAAAGAGTGGTAACACGAGGTTTTTCGCCGCGTCTCTTTGCAGAGATGGGCGTTTTTTGTTTCTACCCTCCGAAATCCTATAATTATTAAAAGGAAGGCATTATGAAATACGATTTCAGTGCAATTGAAAAGAAATGGCAGGACAAGTGGGAAGAAGCCGGTATTTTCCATGCGGAAGACGACTGTTCCAAGCCGAAGTTCTATGGTCTGGTTGAATTCCCCTATCCGAGCGGTGCCGGGATGCACGTCGGCCACATCAAGGCGTACTCCGGTCTGGAAGTCATCTCCCGCAAGAGACGGATGCAGGGCTACAACGTCCTCTTCCCGATGGGCTTTGACGCGTACGGCCTCCCGACCGAAAACTACGCGATCAAGACCGGCATTCATCCCCGTCAGGTAACGGACCAGAACATCGAAAAGTTCACCTCCCAGCTCAAGAGAGTCGGCTTCTCCTTCGACTGGACGCGCGTGATTGATACCACCGAAGAAGGCTACTATAAGTGGACCCAGTGGATCTTCCGCAAGATGTTCGATGCGGGACTTGTTTTCCGTGCAACCACGCTCGTCAACTACTGCCCGCACTGCAAGGTTGTCCTCTCCAACGAAGACTCCCAGGGCGGCAAGTGCGACATCTGCCACAGCGATATCATCCAGAAGTCCAAGGACGTATGGTATCTCCGCATCACCGAATACGCGGACAAGCTCCTGCAGGGTCTTGAAAAGGTTGATTACCTCCCGAATGTCAAGCTCCAGCAGGAAAACTGGATCGGTCGTTCCGAAGGCGCGTTCGTCAACTTCGCTCTCACCAACTGCGACGAAACCCTCCGCATCTACACCACCCGCTGTGACACCATGTTCGGCGCAACCTTCATGGTTATCGCTCCCGAACATCCGATCATCGAAAAGTACGCGGACCGCATCAGCAACATCGACGCGCTGAACGCATACAAGGAAGAATGCGCGAAGAAGACCGAATTCGAACGTACCCAGCTCGTCAAGGACAAGACCGGCGTACGCATCGAAGGCATCGCGGCGATCAACCCCGCAACGGGCAAGGAAATCCCGATCTACATTTCCGACTACGTTATGATGGGTTACGGTACCGGCGCGATCATGGCGGTTCCGGCACACGACGAACGCGACTACGACTTCGCAAAGAAGTTCGGTATCGAAATCATTGAAGTTATCAAGGGCGGCGACATTTCCAAGGAAGCCTACACCGGCGACGGCGAAATGGTCAACTCCGGATTCCTCAACGGCATCGAAACCAAGAAGGAAGCCATCGCCAAGATGCTCGAATACCTCGGCGAAAAGGGTCTCGGCGAAAAGGGCGTACAGTACAAGATGAAGGACTGGGCGTTCAACCGTCAGCGTTACTGGGGCGAGCCGATTCCGATCATCCACTGCCCGAAGTGCGGCATGGTCGGCGTTCCTTACGAAGAACTTCCGCTCAAACTCCCGAACATGGAAAACTTCGCACCCGGTGAAGGCGGCGAAAGCCCGCTTGCCAAGGTGGAAGAATTCGTCAACTGCACCTGCCCGAAGTGCGGCGGCGCAGCAAAGCGCGAAACTGACACCATGCCTCAGTGGGCAGGTTCTTCCTGGTACTTCCTCCGCTACACGGACGCGCACAACGAAAACGCGTTTGCGGATCCGGAAAAGCTGAAGTACTGGCTCCCCGTTGACTGGTACAACGGCGGTATGGAACACGTTACCCGCCACATGATCTACTCCCGCTTCTGGCACCGCTTCCTCTACGACATCGGCGAAGTTCCGGTGGACGAACCCTACGCAAAGCGTACCGCGCAGGGTCTGATTCTCGGTCCGGACGGCGACAAGATGAGTAAGTCCAAGGGCAACGTGGTTGACCCGAACGATGTTGTCAACGAATACGGCGCGGACGTTCTCCGTGTGTATATCCTCTTCATGGGTGACTACGCGTCCGCAGCTCCGTGGAACGACAGCAGCGTGAAGGGATGCAAGCGGTTCCTCGACCGTGTTGCGGCACTGACCGATCTCGTGAAGGGTACCGGTGTGACCGCAAAGCTCGAATCTTCCTTCCACAAGACCGTCAAGAAGGTCACGGAAGATATCGAAGACATGAAGTTCAACACCGCAATTGCGGCGATGATGGCTCTCATCAACACGATTTACGAAGTCGGCACTCTCACCGCAGACGAACTGAAGACCCTTCTGAAGATTCTCTGCCCGTTCGCACCGCATCTCTGCGAAGAAATGTGGGAAACTCTCGGCGAAAAGAACTTCCTCTCCATGACCGAATGGCCGGCATGGGACGAAGCGAAGACCGTGGATGCGGAAATCGAAATCGCGGTACAGGTTTGCGGCAAGCTCCGCGCGACCATCACCATCGCGGCAGACGCTTCCAAGGAAGATGCCATCGCGGCGGCACGCGCAGACGAACGCATCCAGAACGCGATCGCCGGCAAGAACGTCGTCAAGGAAATCTACATCCCCGGCAAGATCGTCAATATTGTGGCGAAGTGAATATAAATTTCGTGGGGAAAACCTTTTTCGGCAAAAAGGTTTTCCCCACACCCCTTTCTAAACCTTTCATCTGGGAAAGGGGTTTTTTGTTTATTGACGGCGGCAGGATTGCGTGGAAAAAATATTGACAATTTGTTGTACCTGTGGTATTATGTTTATATGGAATTTGTGGTATTTTTTAAAAAACTTTAATTCAGGAAAGGAATTTTCAGGATGAAGCGAACTCTTTCTCTTGTACTGGCACTGCTTCTTCTGGCTTCCGCGACGGCCTGCGGAAATGCGCCGGAACAGACGGCTGACTCTGCCGGCAGTACCGTTTCCGCTTCGCCGGAAGTGACCGAAGAAACGGAAGCACCGGAAACCGAGATTACCGACAATCTTCCGGAAAAGGATTACGAAGGCCGGGCAGTCAATCTTCTGACCTCCGCGGAACAGTGGCAGGATCTCTACAACAGTGAACAGACCGGCGAAGTCATGGACGATGCGGTATACGAACGCAATCTGGCGGTGGAAGACCGTTTCGGCGTCAAGCTGAATTATCAGGTATTCAACGGCTATACCGCCGGAATGGATGCGGTCAAGACGGCGCTGTCGGGAAGTGTCATGTCCGGCGGCGCAGATTATGACCTGCTGGTCGGTTCCTCCTCCTATATTACTCCGCTGGTGGCGGATAATCTGCTGGCGGACCTGTACGACGCGGAGTACATTGATCTGAATGCGCCGTGGTGGTTCTCCTATATCAATCGGGAACTGGAAATTGCCGGAAAACTTCCGGTCGGTGCCGGTTCTTACGGGATGCTGAACTATGCGTGGGCGGTCGTCACCTTCTTCAACAAGAATCTGCTGACCCAGTATCAGCTGGAAGACCCGTACACTCTGGTTCAGGAAGGGAAGTGGACTTGGGATGCGATGATGTCCCTGTCGGAAAAGGTCAGAACGGACACCGACGGCAATCAGGTCTACGACCAGAACGACATCCTCGGGATCGCGTCCACATGGGACTACCTCGGGAACTTCGGGGATGCCATGGGCTGTGTCTACACCGAGAAAAACGAGGACGGTTCCGTAACCTATTTTCCCATGTCGGAAAAACTGGCGGATGTCAACGGGAAGCTGTATAAAGTGATCAACGGGGACAATTATCTGGACGGCTATAATATGCCCGGCGGCGATACGACCTACACCGCGATGATCAATGCGTTTGCGGCGGATCATGCGCTGTTCATGATTCACCGTCTGATCCATGTGGACACGGAAGCAATGCGGGATATGGAAGGATATGGAATCATCCCGCTCTCGAAGTACGATGAGGCACAGGATCATTACATTACGCCGGTCGTAGCCGAAGCCAGCGGAATTCCGGCCGTGGTTGCGGATGCGGAAATGTCTGCGATTCTTCTGGAAGCCCTTCAGTTTGAAACATGGAAATCCGTCCGTCCCGCATACTATGATATCGCCCTCAAGGGCAAGTATACGCAGGACGAAGTATCCGGACAGATGCTTGACCTGATTTTTGAAAATGCAACCTGTTCGTTTGCCTATATGTATACCCGTTTCACCGACGGATATCCGGCATCCAATCTCGGTCAGACCGAAGATTATGCTTCATGGTTTGCATCCAACAGCAAAAAGTGGCAGAAAAAGATGAATAATCTCGTGGAATCCATCCGCGAAGGTTGATACAATTTCATACAAAAACACCCCGTTTTCCGTTCGGAAAATGGGGTGTCAGTTTTCCCGACGGATCACGGCGAATTTCGTGGTTTCGTACCATTCCTCCATCGACGATTCCGTCCGGTCGGAGAAAATCAGCGTCCGCAGACCGTCGAACAGGACGATGTCCCGGGTGTCCATAATGCGCGAGTCGGACGTAAACTGCGGGAAGTCCTGCACGTCGCCTTCATTCAGCGTACAGGCGTAGGTGATCCGGTCATCCGGGAATCCCGGACGGGAAAATTCAATGCAGTAAATCTGACGGAGGTGGTCTTCCGTCAGATCATGCGCGTTTTCCAGCGCAAAGTACCCGCAGACCGCTTCCTCCAGAACCGGACTGGCGATATCCACGCCGAGGTTGTCGAAGCTGTGTACCTGCACGGCGGACATTACCCCAAGATTGAACATTGCGCCGATCAGCAGTACCGGAACCGCGCGGGCGACATTCCGCCGCTGATGCCGTTCCTGCATATTGCGGTATCGCCGCAGGATCGCGTTTCCTTCCGGCGACAGATACGACAGAATTTCTTCTCCCTGAAATTCCTTCCGCAGATTCCGTTCCGCAATGTTCAGGATCACGGCGATGTATTCGCCGCGCAGACGGTCGCCAGTTTTGTCAAGGACGGCCTCGTCGCAGAGGTATTCCAGATCCTCACAGACGGCGTTCCGGATCACGTTCGAGATCGGGAGCAGGCTGTGAACCGAGGAGGCAAACAGTGCGGCAAGTTTGGTCAATGCGTCGCCGTGCCGGATGTGCGTGAGTTCATGAAGAAAAATCAGCTCCAGCCAGAGATCGCTGTAACTCTCCGGATAATCTCCGCCGATGTAGACGCACGGAAACAGAATTCCGCTGGTGCAGGGGGATATCCGGATGCCCGGATTCATGATCCGCAGAGACACTGTCCGGCGGATGCCGACTTTCCGTTTGGCGGAAGCGAAAATCCGGCGGACCCGTTCGTCCCGGCATTCCGACGAGTGGCGGGTCAGGTAATTCAGACCGTCGAAGTGTGACGCGATTCCGAACGTAAATGAAGCCGTTGCGGAAACGAACCAGACGAGAAGCGCGGCAAAACTGATTCCGCGCAGAATCTGTAAAACCCGGTGCGGCAGATAGAATTCCGGCACATGATCCGGTCTTTCCGTTTCCGCAGGCTCATGGATTTCCACCCGCAGACCGTCCGTGCAGTCGGTATACAGGAACAATTCCGCCGCGTGTCTGCCGCTGTCCGCCGGAATTACGGCGATCAGAAACAGCAGAATCCAAAAAACGGGCAGTATCCGCAGACTGTACTTCGACCGGAGCCGGAGAATCAGCAGGGATACCCCCGTAAAAATCAAAGAAAGAGCGGCAATCATAAAAAACAGTACGATGATCCTGTTCTCCATGCCGCCGCTCCTCTCGCAGATGTCTTATCTCTTTTCGTTTTCGCTGATGATCTTCTTGATTTCGTCCAGTTCTTCCGCAGTAAGGCTTTCGTCGCTGACCAGTGCGGAGATCAGCCCCATCTTATCGTTCATATAAACCTTTTCCACGAAATCGCCGGATGCGAACTTCCGGTAATCTTCGCTCTTGATGATGGGGGTATAGCAGTTGGAACGTCCGAGCTTTTCGGTGGTGATAAAGCCCTTGGTCTGGAGTCTGGTAATGAGAGTAAGAACCGTTGTGAGCTTCAGGCGGGTGAGAGCGGGGAACCGCTTCATGATAAGGCCGGCGGAAACGAACTTTTCGCCTTCTTCGTGAAGTGCCCAGATTGCCTGCATAACTTCCAGTTCACTTTCGGGGAGCTTAATCATCTTATTGTCTGCCATAATACAGGAGTCTCCTTTGTGTTTGCTAAACTAAAATGATGGTTGATAAAACGGATAGAAATCGTTTGTGTATAAATTATACCTTTTTTTACTACACAAGTCAATGGTTTGATGGAATATAATTGAAATCTGTAAAAACGACAAAAAACAACGGGATATGAACTGTATAAATTGAACAAAACGCACGGTTCCTCGTTGGATTATAAAAGACCGCTTGACAGATTCCGTGCGGAATGATACAATATACAGGTATTCGTTAGAATACCTGTATTTATTTTATACAAATTCAGTGAGCAGAAGGAGAACCTGCGATGTTATACATTCCCGAAAATTACAAGCCGCGCCTTGCCATGTACGATATTCAGCGCGCCATTGACTATATAAAGCGTACCTTTCAGATGAATCTTGCAATCGAACTCAACCTCCGCCGTGTATCCGCACCTCTGTTCGTTCAGGAAGATTCCGGTCTGAACGACAACCTGAGCGGAAGAGAACGTCCGGTCAGCTTTGACATTCCGGTGGTCGGCGAAACCGCGCAGGTCGTCCAGTCCCTTGCAAAGTGGAAGCGTCTTGCGCTCAAGCGGTATGAATTCTACGTCGGCAAAGGCCTGTACACCGACATGAACGCGATCCGCCGCGACGAGGACGATCTTGACAACCTCCACTCGGTTTACGTTGACCAGTGGGACTGGGAAAAGGTCATCGACCGCAGTATGCGTACCACGGAATACCTGCACCAGACGGTGAAAAAGATCATGGCGGCAGTCGTTGCGACCAATAACGCGCTCCGCTACGAATTTTCCGAACTGGAATGCCACATTTCTCCCGAAGTATCCTTCATTACCACGCAGGAACTCGAAGATATGTACCCCGACAAGACCCCGAAGGAACGCGAAAATCTCTACGTCCGCGAACATCCGACGACCTTCCTCGAAAAAATCGGCGGTACTCTGAAGAGCGGCCAGCGTCACGACGGACGTGCGCCCGACTACGACGACTGGGAACTCAACGGCGACATTCTCCTCTGGAACGATGTTCTCGGCTGTGCATTTGAAATTTCCTCCATGGGGATCCGCGTGGATGCCGAATCCCTTGCGGCACAGCTCAAAATTGCCGGATGCGAAGACCGCGCCGAACTGCCGTTCCACAAAATGCTTCTGAACGACGAGCTGCCCCTCACCATCGGCGGCGGGATCGGTCAGTCCAGACTGTGTATGCTCATGATGCAGACCGCGCATATCGGCGAAGTACAGGCGTCCGTATGGGACAAACATACGATGGATGTCTGCCGCGAAGCCGGAATTACGCTGCTGTAAGATAAAATTCGATAAAAATTTTCCCGTTTTTTTCACGGAAAGGGAACTTTTCGGCGGCGCAGAACGTCTTATAACCGAAAGGATTTTCTCCGATGAACAAAAACGGGATTTTTGTCCGTAAAAATTTCTGTATTTTTCATATACCCGCAAATAATTCATATTTTATTGTTGAAAATATTCCTGTAATATCGTATAATTAAAAGAATAAAACAATCGGTTTCAGAACCGTGAATTCAAAGCAGGGAGGGAACGCCATGGCATCCGCACCAACGCCGGGCGGACGGGGACACGGGGAAAATAACGGCGCAGGCGGCAACTTTTTCGTCCGGCTCGTACGCGCCAGCATTATCCTGACGGCTCTCGATCGCTTCTGTGCGTATATTTATCATCTCATCAAAACAGGATTTTTCGGATATATTTTCAGCGGTTATCCGGCGGAAACGCACGCACCGCTGTTTTCGCGGATAAGGACATCCAAAGCAGCCCGTCATCTGGCGGAACTCCGCTACGGATTGTGCCGCCGTCTGGAAACCAGCGTGATTATCAACGGATTTATCTTCTTTTTGCGGTATCTTCTCGGGTGCCGCCTGAAGATTTACGGAACTTTCTTCGCTTCATTTGGCGTGTATACCGCGTTTACCGCGTTTCTTTACTCCATGTTTTCCGGAGAAACCGCGTCGATCGCGTCGCATCCGGATATCTTTCCCGCGCTGATTCTGCTGTTTGCGTCGATTCCGCTGGTCATGTCCAAGCGGACGCTGTCGCAGGGACTGCGGGAATCCGTGATCGGACGCGTGATTCTTCACGTTACCGGATTTGCTCCGGAAGATGTCGCGGAAACGAGAGGCGAAGGCGGTCATCTCACGACGTCGCTTCTTCTCGGCGGAATCTGCGGCGCAATGACGTATTTTGTTTCTCCGCTGTGGATTCTTCTCGGAATGGTGTCGCTTCTGTGGCTGTATCTCGTTCTGATCCGTCCGGAACTCGGCGTTCTGACGCTGTTTTTCACGATGCCGCTGTTCCCGACCATGCTGCTCGGCGCGGTCACGGCGTACACGTTTCTCTGTTACTGCATCAAGCTGTTCCGCGGAAAACGGATTCTGCGGCTTGAACCCATCGACATTACGGCAATGGCGTTCGGCGTTCTCCTGTTCTGCGGCGGTACGGTTTCGCTGTCCGAACAGTCGCTGAAGCCGGCTCTGCTGATGGTCTGCTTCCTGCTCGGCTATTTCCTGACGGTCGGACTGATGACGACCCGTGCATGGCTTGTACGCTGTTCGGTCGCCTGTGTTCTTTCGGCAACGCTCGTTTCGCTGTACGGGATTTTCCTGTATTTCGGCGGCGGCGGATATTCTTCTTCCGCATGGCTTGACAGCGAAATGTTTTCCGGAATTGCCGGACGCGCGGTCGCAACGCTTGAAAATCCGAATATGCTCGGAGAATACCTGATTTTGATTCTTCCCATCGCCGTCGGTATGCTGATCGGCCGCGGAGAAGGTCTGCGCCGCATTCCTGCGTTCTTCTGCATCGGCATCATGGGCATCTGCCTGATTCTGACATGGAGCCGCGGCGCATGGCTCGGACTGATTTTCGCCGCTCTCCTGTTCCTGTTTATGTGGCACCGCCGCTCGGTCTGGCTGGTTCTTGCGGGAATTGCCGCGCTTCCGATTTTACCGGCGATTCTCCCCGCTTCGATTGTTTCCCGCTTCACAAGCATCGGAAACATGACCGACTCCTCCACCTCGTACCGCGTCTATATCTGGCGTGCGACGATCAACATGATCGAGGACTATATGACCACGGGGATCGGGATCGGCGAAGGCGCGTGGGATCGTCTGTATCCGCTGTACTCCTATCTCGGTGTCGAAGCGGCACCGCATTCGCATAACCTGTATCTGCAGATCTGGCTTGAACTCGGGATTGTGGGACTTCTGGTGTTCCTTGCATTCCTGTTCCTGCTGTATCAGTCCGGATTCACGCTGTTCTCCCGTCTTGCCGGGGATTGCGAACTCATCACGCCCGATCTTTCCGGAACGATGATCCGGCAGAATCTCAGCGAAGGCCTTCCCGTCAGCGAAGAAATGCAGCGGAGCAAAGTGCAGCTTCGTCTGTCCACTGCCGCGCCGCTCTGCGGAATTTTCGCCGTGCTGGTACAGGGCATGACGGACTACGCATGGTACAACTACCGCCTGTATCTGATGTTCTGGCTGGTCTGCGGACTGGCGTCGGCGTACGCCCGCAGCGGAAGTCAGCAGATACGGACGTCGTATATCAATACTCCCGAACGATTCAGTGCGGATTTCCGGATGGATACTTCCGCATCCGAAAAGAAACGGAATAAAAAATCCAAAACGGTTTCCAATGCCGGTACGGACGGGGAAGCCGAAGAAAGGAATCCGAAATGAGCAAAAGAAAATTGCGCTTCAACGCCATTGACGCGCTGATCATTCTGGTGATCGCGGCTGCTGTATTTGTACTTCTGTATGTGTTCGTATTCAGCGGACGCGGAACCCAGACGGCGGCAGAGGTCACGACGACAACGATCCGCTATGTGGTGGAGCTTCAGAATATGGACGAGCATCTTCAGGATGCCGTGAAAAAAGGCCAGCTGGTGGAAGATGCCGTCGAACGCAAGAAAATCGGTACGGTCAGCGGCATTCAGGCGGTTCCCTTTGAAAAAATCACATTCGACTATGTGAACGGCCGGGAGACCACGTCCTCGGTCGAAGGAAAAGTTACGCTGAAAATCACGATTGAAGCACAGGCTGTGGAAACCGACCGTGCGTTTACCGTGGACGGATGCGAGATCCGCGTCGGACAGCAGTACAGTCTGATTCTTCCCGACCTGTACGGCTACGGTTACTGCACGGAACTGATTGACAACTGACGGAGGCGGTCATGACACAGACTCAATTGTTATACGGCATCGTTGCCATCATCTGCGCCGCACTGCTGGCGTATGCCATGACGCCGATCGTACGCGTTCTCGCGTTCCGGATCGGTGCGGTGGACGTTCCGCTGGATAACCGGCGCGTCCACAAAAAACCCATGCCGCGTATCGGCGGACTTGCCATTTACCTCAGCTTCACGCTGACCACCATCATTTTCTGCGTACCGTCCCAGGAGCTGGCAACCATCTGGATCGGCGGCGGCATCATTGTGATCCTCGGGATTCTCGATGATATCTATCGTCTCAACGCATGGCTCAAACTGGTCGTACAGCTTTTGGTCGCAGTATTTGCGGTCTGGAACGGCTGTGTGATTGACCATATCAATCTCGGCGGCGTATACGTTTCTCTGGGATTCCTGAGCTGGCCTCTCAGTGTTCTCTGGATTTCCGGACTGACCAACGCCATCAACTTCATTGACGGTCTGGACGGTCTTGCCTGCGGGGTATCGGCGATTTCCGCGCTGTCCCTGCTGTTCGTAGTCATGCTGCAGGGAGATTTTGTCAGCGCGATCATCTGTGCGATCCTGTTTGGCTCCTGCTTCGGCTTCCTGCCGTTCAACTTCAATCCGGCGCGCATCTTTATGGGGGATACCGGCGCGCTGTTCCTCGGTTATACGCTGGCGGTGATTTCCGTGTTCGGCGTATTCAAGCTGCATACGGTTCTCGCCTTTCTCGTACCGTTTGCGATTTTCGCTCTTCCCGTGTTTGATACCCTGTTTGCGATCTGTCGGCGTGTTCTTTCCGGAAAAAGTCCGTTTGCACCGGACCGCGGTCATATCCATCACCGGCTGATCGACATGGGTTTCACGCAGAAGGAATCAGTCAAGATTCTCTATGCGATCTGCGGGATGTTCGGTCTTGTAGCGGTGTTCTGCACCGAAGCCATGTTCCAGACGATGCGGTATACCAAATCCATCCTGATTGCCGTAATCGCCACGGGACTGTTGATTCTGCATTATCTGATTCTCAAAGACCCCTCCAGCCGCCGTCATTCCGGTCTGAGTCCGGACGAAATGACCGTTTCAGAGTATATCAGTGAGCTTGATCCGGAAAAGGCGAGAAAAATCGAAGCCCACAACGGCGGCGGTCAGGCGAAGAAAAAGGAAGAAGAATCCTCTGAAGCCGAGTCCTCCGAACCGAAAGAGGACATCGGTGAAGAAACGAAAACGGAGTGAGCGGGATGAACCGGGACGATAACCCCATGCCGGCAAAATACCGCGGGAACCGGATGACGTCCGGTGTGATTCTTGCGGCGGCGGTGGTTCTCATCGCTGTACTGCTCCTGCTGCTTCTGATGAAACTGGGCGTGATCGGCGTACCGGCGTTTCTGACTGCCGTGCTGGGAGACTTCGGAGAAAACGAAATCGTCGAAGCGGAAACGGAAGCCGGAGAAAGCATCCTGCCGGAATTTGCAGCCGGATCTGTTCACGCGGACGATCACTATTACCGTTTTTCCATCGATCCGCGTGAAACGCTCGCATCGCTGACGGAATGGGAATCCTATGTCCGTGAATTCCGTGTAATCAATTCGTATAACGAAGAGACGGACAGCCGCCGGTATGTCCTGACGGTAAGCGGAGACCGATTCCGGCTGGAATCCGACAGCAAAACCATCCTCTGTGACGGAACAACAATGTACACCATTACGGCGACCTATCGTACGCCCCTGAACGGAACAGTGTTCACGCTGGAAAACGAAATCGGCATCACGCCGCTGTCCGAAATCAAGACCATCGCGGAAAAGGGAAGTGTCACCTACCCGATGGGGGACGACAAGCACCTGCTGATCGTCTCGGAGGACGCCGAACTCGGGATTCTGGACGAATATCTTGTTTCCGTGGAAACCGGGATCGTGATGTCCGAGCGTTCCTACATCGGCGGTACGCTTTACCGCGCCGTCATAACCGATTCGGTGGACGTGTTTGCCGCCGACGATTTGTCCGAACAATATTTTAGCATTCCCGCGGAGCCGTGAGAATTGATGATTGGAGAATAGTATGAATCAACCGAAAAAACAGCATATCGGCGCACTGGACGTGATTATTATCGTGATCGTTCTGGTCTGCGCGGTCAGCGTCGGTCTCCGGATGGTGATGACCCGGAATTCCGACCTCGACAAAAATGTACAGCTTGACAATTATATCGTGTCCTTCAAGGTCATGGGTATCCGTGATTCCTCGGCGAAGAACTATCTCCAGAAGGGGACGAACTTCTACCTCGACGATTCCGATGAATTTTTCGGAACCCTGCGCGAAGGCGTGACGGTCAACGATGCCGAAGCCTATTACGAAATGCCGGACGGCACCATCGTCCTCGCAGCGAACAATTCGTCCGGTGACCTCTACCGCGTGGACGCGGAATGCAGTCTGGACGTAACCGGCAAACTTGATTCCAACGGATATTTCCTTCTCGGAGGAAACCGTTACATCGGACGGGGCAAGGAACTGCTGATCTACAGCAAATACCTGTCGATTACCGTGCAGATTACGGATATCACAAAAGCACAGTAGAAGAAAACAAAAAGAAAGCGAACGGAAATCCAGCCGCATCGCTTTCTTTTATTCTTTATAAAAGAAAAACCAAAGTCCAGTCTGCACCAAACGTTGGCAATCCATTTGTCTGAAAGTTTTTGAAAAAGGGGTGTGGGGGAAAAACTTTTTCCAAAAAGTTTTTCCCCCACGAAAACTCAATTACAGTTCGAGCACCGCGCCGACCGGGTAGTGGTCGGAAACGGTGATGCCGTTTACTTCGTCGGTCATCTTCATGGCTTCCGTAGAGGGAAGGTTCGTGAAGACGTAGTCGATCTTGACCTGGGTCTTTTCCGGATTGTTGTTGTGGAAGGTGAATCCGGCAGGCGCGGTCTTGTCTTCCAGCTTTTCACCGGCACCGGTGAAGGCGAGAATGCTCTTGATGACCGGGCTTTCGGGCGTTGCGTTCATGTCGCCGGTCAGAATGACGGGCATCGGCCACTTCTTGTAATCTTCCGCCATACGGTTGAGAATAACGGTGATTCCCTGAGCCATGGCAATCGGGCCTACATGGTCGAGGTGAGTGTTGTAGTGGCGGAACATCTTGCCGGTTGCCTTATCGCGGAGCGTAGCGGCTACACAGATGCGCGGGCAGTCGGACTGGTCGGTCATAAAACGTGTGCCGGGGGTGCCGGGCGTGTCGGACAGCCAGAACATATTCAGGTCGTAGAGGTCAAACTTGTCCTTCTTGAACATGATAACGTTGCTTTCGCCGAGCAGGTCAGCGTTGCGTCCGAGACCGCATACCTGATAATCCGGGAAATTGTCGATCAGCCACTGACGCTGTGCGGGCATGGTTTCCTGGAAACCAACGATGTCCGGCGCGTAAGCGGGAAGCTTTTCCTTGATGATTTCGCGGCGTACCGCAAAGCAGCGGGGATTGCCGGACGAAGCACCGCCGTCCGCACGGCCGTCTGTCCAGATGTTGAATGAGAATACGCGAAGTTCGCTCATGATAATCCTCCTGTACAGGATATAAATTTTGATAAAAACATTATAGCACGAAATTCCTGATGAAACAAGAGATTTCGTGCTATTTTTTATGCTCTTTTCTTTAGCGTGCCGCAAATAAATTCAAGTCCCACATCGGAATGCACGGTACCCGCCGCAGATACAGCCGGTGTTCCGGCAGCATTCCGTGAATCCGGTTCACAAGCGCGTACAGGTCGTCTGTGCGGTGATACAGCGAAACTGCCATATTCGGGGCACATCGGAGGATCGTCTCTCTGCTGCCGTCCAGCGCGCTGTCCTCCGCACCTTCCACGTCCAGCTTGATGAGGTCGATGTCCATCCCGCCGCAGATCGTGTCGATCGTCCGCATGGGAACGGTCTTTCCATCTGCGCGGTGATTCTGCCCGTTCTTTCCCGAACCGCGGCTGCCGGAGGAAACATAATCCATCTCCCCGTCGCGGTCAAACAGTGCCGCATGAACGGGTACCACATCCGCGCGCTGTTCCGATTCCGCGTACGCCGACAGCTTGACAAAGGTTTTCGGATCGGCTTCCACAGCAAGGATTCTCTCCGGATGCACTCCTTCGATGAATTCCGCCGCGCTGTCGCCCTTGAACGCACCGCCGTCGAGCATCGTTCCGATTTTCTGACAGCCGAACAGTTCCGCAAGACTTTGTACCGCGTCGCCCGTATCGGTCAGATATTCCGTTTTTCCGGTCAGACGGAAATTCACGGCATCATAAAACAGCTTCCGTGACACATCATCCGCGAACAGTTCCGCCGTTTCCGTGAGAATGTCCCGGTGATTCAGGAAATACTCCATATCGAACAGTTCGCCGCCGTACAGCGGAACGTCCGGAATCCGCAGGTCGTGCTTCCGGTCAAGGGAGAAGATAAACTCCTTCACGGAATCCAGCGTCGTCCCGAACGCCAGCAGAACGACGATATCGTCCCCGCATTCCGCGACCACATCCGGGTACGCACGGACGTGATGTCCATGGAAATACCGGTCACGCACAAATCCGTCGGACGCAAACACGCCGGTCAGCGATACGTTATATTTTTCCAGAGCCGCGAGAATCTTGTCGCCGCCGTTGCCCGTCCCGTAGAGGAAAATCGGACGGGTTTCCGCCGCCAGCTCGTCCCACAGCGAGGTGTTTACAAATTCCATCGTCATTTTCCGAGAGTATCCGCGTAGGAGAGGAACCGCATGGCGTTGTTCCAGAGAATGTCCTCCCGCTGCTTGTCCGTCAGGTCGATCTTAAAGAACCGTTCCAGTTCTTCCGGCGTATTCATGACCGGGTAGTCTGTCCCGAACATGACCTGTTCATGACCGAGCTTGCCAATGATTTCTTTTGCGCGTTCCGGTGTCATTGCCCACAGCGCGGACGATGTATCGTACCACACATTTTCACGTCCGGCGAGCAGATCAACCGCATTGTCCCATGCCTTGTAGCCGCCGAGATGCGCCGCAACAACCACGAGGGAAGGGAAGCGTTCCAGTACGTCCACGAGCTTTCCTGCTTCCGAGAAACGGTACTGCGGACGGTCGTCGCCCATGTGCAGGTACAGCCGCATCCCCTTTGCCTGCATGATTTCGTACAGCGGGAACAGGCGCGGGTCGTTGATGTCCACTTCCTGAATATCGGGATGAATCTTCACGCCGCACAGACCGAGCCCGATGCACCGGTCGATCTCGCCTTCAAAATCCGGGTAATCCTGATACATTCCCGCGAATCCGTACGTCCGGAACCCATGCGAGCGGGACAGCTTCACAAGATCCGCGATGGAGGTGTTGACCTTCGGAACCTGATGAGCATTCGTGGCGACGGAGAACAGCAGATATCCGCCGACGTTGTTTGCTTCCGCCTGCGATTCCAGATGAGCGTAGGTTCCCTTGCCGTATACGGTGAAATTGTAGAAATTTCCGAGATTGACACACGCCTTTTCGGAAATTGCCTCCGGATAGGTATGCGTGTGAATATCAAATACTTTGAACATAGTGTAATCCCTTGATTTTTCTGAATGTATGTGGTAAAATAACGAAAACCAATGTTGAAGGAGAACTGAAAAAATGGATTGCCTTTTCTGTAAAATCATTGCCGGGGATATCCCCTCCACGAAGGTGTACGAGGACGACGATATGTACGCGTTCCGTGACATCAATCCCGAAGCACCGTGCCATGTTCTCGTGATTCCCAAGCAGCACATCGCTTCCATGGAAGAAATCAACGCGGACAACAGCAAAATCGTTGCGAAAATCTACGAAAAAATTCCGGAAATCGCCAAGCTCGGCGGAGCGGAAAACGGCTACCGTGTGATCGCCAACTGCGGTCCCGACGCCGGTCAGACCGTCTTCCATCTCCACTTCCATATTCTCGGCGGAAAGACGCTTCCTGTCCACCTCTGCGCCGAATAAGAAAATCCATCGGAAAGGACTGCCGCGCAGGCAGTCCTTTTTTGTGTATTTACTTCACAAATTCTCTGTAAATCGCGCCCATGGTTTTTTCGAAGTCGGATTCGTCGACGCCGATGATGATGTTCAGCTCGGAGGAGCCCTGGTCGATCATACGGATGTTGATGCCGGCTTCGGCAGCTGCCTTGAAGACGCGGACAGCCGTACCCTTTGCCTTGACCATGCCGCGGCCGACGACGGCAACGAGAGCCATGCCTTCTTCGATGGAGATGGCGTCCGGTTCGACGGCATTGCAGATGCGGTTGACCAGACGTTCACGGCATCCGGCGATTTCCGAACGGTTGAGGACGACGCTCATGGTGTCGATGCCGGACGGGAGATGTTCGAACGAAATGTTTTCGTGTTCGATTGCTTCGAGAACCTTGCGTCCGAAGCCCTTTTCCGCGTTCATCATCGCCTTTTCGATGGTGATGACGCAGAAGCCCTTCTTGCCTGCGATGCCGGTGATGATGCTTTCGCTGTCGTAAACGTCCGTGTTGGAGACGATCATCGTACCGGGGTCGGACGGGTCGTTCGTGTTGCGGATGTTGATCGGAATTCCGGCGAAACGGACGGGGAAGATCGCGTCTTCGTGGAGAACGCCCGCGCCCATGTAGGACAGTTCGCGCAGTTCACGATAGGTGATGTATTCGATCCCCTTCGGATTGTCAACGATGCGCGGGTCGGCCATCAGGAATCCGTTGACGTCCGTCCAGTTTTCGTACAGATCGGCTTCCACAGCGCGTGCCACGATGGAACCGGTGATGTCGGAACCGCCGCGGGAGAACGTGCGGATGGTACCGTTCGGCATGGAGCCGTAGAATCCCGGAATTACGCCGCGTTCGTGCTTCTTCAGCTCGTCTGCCAGAAGACCGTTGGTCGTTTCCGCGTCAAACGCGCCGTCGTCCTTGAACTTGATGTACGGTGCGGGGTCGATGAAATCGAAGCCGAGATACTTTGCGAGGATCATACCGTTCAGGTATTCCCCGCGGCTTGCCGCGTAGTCACGGCCGGCATGATGGAGGATCGCCCACTTGATGTGCTGATATTCGTCGGTCAGATCATAGTCGAGACCGAGACCTTCAATGATGAGATTGTAGCGTTCGCAGACTCTTTCGAAAATCTCGTCAATGTTTCCGCCGGCAGCCGATACGTTATAGCATTCGTAAAACATATCCGTGACCTTGGTGTCTCCGGAGAAACGCTTGCCGGGAGCGGACGGGACAACGTACTTTCTGGAGTCTTCCGCCTTAACGATATTGGCAACTTTTACAAACTGTTCCGCGCTGGCAAGAGAACTGCCGCCGAATTTTACAACCTTTATATTATATGCTTCCTTGTTGTTCACGTCAAAAACCTCAGTGTTCTGAATAGAATGGGGGTTCGATACATACATTGCATCACACTATATTATATGAAATCCGATGATTTTTGTCAATGTGTTATTTTTACAGAATAGAACGGATATTAATTCAAAAAATACGGCGGTTTTTATAAATTGATGCAAACCGTACGATTCTGCGGAGAAAACGAGGAGAAAATCGGGTTCTTTTCAATCATGGAACAAAAAATACGGTTGACATCGCTGTACAAAAACGGTATAATAAATCACATCATCCCCTGAAATGAAAAACAGAAAGCGATTCAGCCATGAACGAAATGAATAAATATAATACCATCTTTCAGCCGGCGGAGATTCTCCTTCCGGCATATTCCGCCGATTCCGAAGCCATGTCCCGCTGGGCGGTCATTGCCTGCGACCAGTATACGTCCGAACCGGCCTACTGGGAAGCCTGTGTGAGCTACATTGGCGGCGCACCGTCCGCGTATGACTATATCCTTCCCGAAGCCTATCTCGGTACGGAAATGGAAATCACCCACGGCAAAGCCATCTCCGAAAAGATGCAGTCCTTCGACGCATCGGCCATGCGGACGGTGAACGGTCTCCTGTATGTCGAACGCACTCTCCCCGACGGAACCGTCCGTCACGGCATCGTCGGAGCCATCGACCTTGAAGCCTACGACTATTCCGTCGGTTCCGCGTCCGCTGTCCGTGCGACCGAAGCGACCATTCTGTCCCGCATTCCGCCGCGCTGCAAAGTCCGTGCGTCCGCCGCAATCGAACTGCCGCATATCCTTGTTCTCGTGGACGACATGGGCTTTATCCGCACCGCATCCGCAGACAAAACCGCTCTTCCGATTGCGTATGATTTCGACCTCATGGGCAATGGCGGACATATCACCGGCTGGGAAATCACCGGCGATGCGCTGTCCGCTCTCATGCGGGAAATTTCCGCTTATGAAACCGCGCATCACGGTCTGGTTTACGCCATGGGGGACGGCAACCACTCCCTCGCCGCAGCGAAAGCCCACTGGGAAAACGTCAAAGCCGAAACCGGCGACATGACCCATCCCGCACGGTTTGCTCTCTGCGAACTTACCGCACTCGAAGACGAATCGCTCGTTTTCCATCCCATCTACCGCATCCTCAAGAACTGCGATCCCTCCGACGTTCTGCGTGAGCTTTCCTCTGTTTCCGCAGAAACCGACGACGAACACGCCGCACAGACCGTCACCGTTCTCAATGGGGCAGAGAAGCGCGTTCTCACGTTTACTGCTCCCGACCATGCGCTTACCGTCGGAACGCTCCAGAACTTCCTCGACCGCTATCTTACCGATCATCCCGGTTCGGAATGCGACTATATCCACGGCGAAGATTCCGCCGCACGTCTCGCGGAAGCACCGGACTGCATCGCCTTCCTCATGGACGGCATGAGCAAAAGCGAGTTGTTCCCGTACGTCGAAGCCCACGGTACGCTCCCGAGAAAGACGTTCTCCATGGGCGAAGCGGACAGCAAACGCTATTACCTTGAAGCAAGAAAAATTACGAAATAAATACAAAAACAGCCGGATTTTCTGAAGTCCGGCTGTTTTTGTAAGGAGGTAAAATGAAGATGAAGAGTTTACTTAGCCAATTTTGATGACACGGATGATACCGTCCATGCTCTGGATGGTGTCAATCATGTCGGCGGTGATTTCCGCAATGGTATCAACAAGCGTGACCGCGTAGTCGCCCTTGGAACGGTTCATGAGGTTTTCGATGTTGATGTTCTGAGCCGCAAGGGTGGAGGAAATGTGGGAGATCATGTTCGGAATGTTGCGGTGGAGAATAACCAGACGGATTCCGTCATGATGCGGCATTTCCACGGACGGATAGTTCACGCTGTTCTTGATGTTCCCGGTTTCGAGATAATTTACAAGCTCTTCCGCAGCCATGACCGCGCAGTTGTCTTCGCTTTCTTCCGTGGACGCGCCGAGATGCGGGATCGCAATCACGCCGTCCATACCGGCAGTGCGTGCGTTCGGGAAGTCGGTGACGTAGCGGCGAACCTTGCCGGACTTCAGTGCTTCTTCGATATCGTCGTCGTTGACCAGTGCGTCACGCGCGAAGTTCAGGATAATCACGCCGTCCTTCATCATGGCGATGGTGTCCTTATTAATCATGAACTTGGTGTTGACCTTCGGGTCGGCATTGTCGATAAGCGGGGTGTGAATGGAGATAAAATCTGCCTGTGCGAAAATGTCCTCACGGGTGTCCACCTTCTTGACGGAACGGGAAATCTTCCATGCAGCGTCAACGGACATATACGGGTCGCAGCCGATGACGTTCATGCCCATGGAAACCGCAACGTTGGCGAGAGGGCCGCCGATTGCACCCAGACCGATGATGCCGAGGGTCTTGCCCGCAACTTCGGTACCGGCAAACTTGGACTTTTCCTTTTCGACGAGCTTCGCAACGCCTGCGTCGTCCTTCACGGACTTTACCCAGTTGATGCCGCCCACAACGTCGCGGCAGGCAAGAAGCATACCGCAGACAACGAGTTCCTTAACGCCGTTCGCATTCGCACCGGGGGTATTGAAAACAACAATCCCCTGTTCCGCACACTTGTCAAGCGGAATGTTGTTGACACCCGCACCGGCTCTGGCGATTGCCTTGAGGTTGTCGCCGAATTCCATGTCGTGCATCACAGCGGAACGCACCATGATCGCGTCCGGATTTTCCACGGTATCCGCAACATTGTAAATGTCCTTGTCAAAAATATCGGTGCCGCACTTGGCGATTTTATTTAAAAGCTGAATATTTTTCATTTCTGTATACTCCAGATAAATCAAATTTTATAATTCCCCTTGCCTGAAAAGGTTTTGGAAAGGGGTTCGGGGAAAACCTTTTCCTTAAAAAGGTTTTCCCCGAGAAACTTCATTTTTACTTAGGATTCTTTTCGGCGAAGTCTTTCATGAATGCTACGAGGGCTTCGACGCCTTCGTAGGGCATTGCGTTGTAGATGGACGCTCTCATGCCGCCGACCGAACGGTGACCCTTGAGGTTCATCAGACCTGCCTTTTCGGCTTCCTTGGGGAATTTCTTATCGAGTTCTTCCACGCCGGTCACGAAGGTCACGTTCATCATGGAACGGGATGCCTTTTCCACGGGCGCGATATAGTAATCCTGGGAATCGAGGTAATCGTAGAGAAGAGCCGCCTTCTTTTCGTTCAGCTTCTTCATTTCTTCGAGACCGCCGAGACCGAGAATCCATTCGTATACGAGTCCTGCAACGTAGATCGCGTAGCACGGAGGCGTGTTGTACATGGAATCGTTGTCCGCCATCAGCTGCCAGTCGAGCATGGACGGGGTTTCCGGACGTGCGTTTCCGAGAAGGTCTTCGCGGACAATCGCCACGGTCAGACCGGCGGGAGCCATGTTCTTCTGCGCGCCTGCGTAGATCACGCCGAACTTCGTAACGTCAACGGGTTCGGAGATGATGCAGGAGGACATATCGGCTACGAGCGGAATGTCGCCGGTGTCGGGAATATAATTGAACTTTGTACCGTAAATGGTGTTGTTGTAGCAGATGTGGACGTAATCGGCATCCGGACGGAAGGATTCGCGGGTCGTCGCCGGAATCTTTGCAAAATTGTCGTCCTTGGAGGAAGCAACGGCCTTTGCATCGCCGTACTTCTGCGCTTCCTTGTACGCCTTGGTGGAGAACTGACCGGACAGGATGTAATCAGCCTTGCCCGTCTTCATCAGATTCAGCGGAACAGCCGCAAACTGAGTCGACGCGCCGCCCTGAAGGAAAAGAACCTTGTAGTTATCCGGAATATTCATCACCTTGCGGAGATCGGCTTCGGCTTTCTTGATAATAACATCGTACGCGGGAGATCGGTGACTCATTTCCATAACGGACATCCCGGAGTCTCCGTAGCATACAAGCTCGGAAGCAGCTTTTTCAAGAACGGGAAGCGGAAGCATCGACGGACCGGCGGAAAAATTGTAAACTCTGTTCATGGCAAACCTCTTTAAAAATGGGATCAGTGAAATTTATGCAGGATTTTCCCTGACCGGATTCATGGCCGTTCGGGAAAACCGATAACACGCTATAGCAAATACCTTATTCAAAAGGAATTTTCACATATTATACATCACTTGGTACGCATTGTCAATCCCAAAATGCAAAACGAATGATGAAATATGTAACAAATTATTCCCATAAAATATAGTCAAATTGGCGAAACAGCATTAATTGACTGGCAAAAGTCAGGAGAACAAAAATGCAGGATCGCAAAGATAAACTTGCAGAACGCCGATTTCCGGAATTTTTTCTGAAAAAAGTCGAAAAAATTTCAAAAAACATGGAACAAATCCGCTTCCTCTGACGTCTATTAACTGTACACTCACACAGAACCGAAAAAATCAGACTGAAACAGGAGGATCGTATGAAAACCAAACGAATCTGCACCGGCCTTGCCGCACTGTTCATGATATTCCAGCTCACCGCCTGCGGTGCCTCGACGGAGGCGTATGACGGGGGAATGAACAAATCGTCGGGAACCCGAACCACTGCCGATGCCGTCTATTACGATACGGTCGCGGAAGCCGAAATAGGGTTTGCCGATGGATACGAAACCTACAGCTACAGCAGTGCGGAGGCACCGAAAGCCGCCGCAGCATCGGTTTCCGCATCCGGAGGAAATGCTTCGGAACCGGCCGCTGTCAACGACCTGTCCGAACGGAAGATCATCAAAAATGCCAGCGTCCGCTATGAAACCAAAGCCTACGATGAATTCATGAACGCTCTGACCGCGTGCATCCGGAAACACGGGGCTTATGTCGAATCCCAGGAAAACTACGGCGGAAGCATCTACGACTATGCGTCCACACGCAGTGCCTACCTGACCGTCCGCGTACCGCTGGAATCCTACGATGCCTTCATGCAGGAAGCCGGAACAATCGGCAGTATCACCTACCGTTCCGAAACCGCGCAGGATGTCACGATGGCGTACGTCGATACCGAAAGCCGGATCAAATCGCTCCGTACCGAATACGACGCGCTTCTTGCCATTCTCGAAAAGGCGACCAAGCTGGAGGACGTCATTTCGCTCCAGTCCCGCATTTCCGAAGTCACCTATCAGCTCGAACTTCACCAGTCCCAGCTCCGCAAATACGATGACCTGATCGCCTACTGCACCGTCCGGATCGACGTGGCGGAGGTCGAAAAGGTCACGCCGAACGTCCGTGAAATGACCTTCGGAGAAAAGATCCGGGACGGTCTTTCCGAAAACTTCGAAGATATCGGACGGGACGCCTCCGACTTTGCGGTATGGTTTGTAACCTCACTCCCGTACTTTGTGATCTGGGGGATTGTTATTGTACTCCTTGTCCTTCTTCTGAAACGGATGAGAGTACGGAGAAAGAAGAAAAAGGAACAGAAAGCAGCCGAATGGTATTTACAGAACACAAAGCAGAACACAGCGGATGAAACAGGAAATGAAACGGACACGAACGATCAGACGAATTCTTAAACTTTTTTCGATTTGTTTTCTTGCGGCCGTCGGTGCGGTCGGCGGGATCAACGCGGCCATGTGCGCCGCTGTACGCAGCCGGATCGTCACTCCGGAAACGGCATATTATACCGGCGCGGACTGCATCCTGATTCTCGGTGCAGGCGTAAGGGACGACGGTTCGCCGAGCCATATGCTGGAAGACCGCCTGCTCACGGGGATTGACCTCTACGAAAACGGCCTGTGCAGAACCCTCCTCATGAGCGGCGACCACGGCAGGGAAGAGTACGACGAGGTCAACTGCATGAAGGATTATGCGGCGAATGCAGGCGTTCCGACGGAGGATATCTTCATGGATCACGCCGGATTTTCGACCTACGAATCCCTCTACCGAGCAAGAGATGTCTTCGGCGCAGAGAAAATCATTATTGTCACGCAGGAATATCACCTGTACCGCGCTCTGTACGTCGCGGATGCGCTCGGTCTGGATGCCGTTGGGGTTTCCGCCGACCTGCGGACGTACTACGGACAAAGCCTGCGCGAGACCCGTGAACTTGCGGCAAGAGTGAAGGACTGGCTCTATACGATTTTTCAGCCCCTTCCGACGTATCTCGGTACCCCGATCGACCTCACCGGCGACGGAAGCGTGACAAACGGATAGACAGAATTACCGATATGAATTTGACAAAGGGGGAGACTGTATGGAGACAATGGCTCTTGGAACATTGACTGTAGGAATATTAATCATGTCTTTCTGCTTTCTGTACTATAAGAAGCCGTTTCCGGGCGGAATCAGCGGTATAACGGCAATGTGTCTGAGCGTGTGCACAGGATATCAATGGAAGCAGATGCTGGCAGAGAGCGGGAAAAATACTGCACTTTTAGGATTTGAACGCTATCCCGCTGCACCTGTTATTCTTGGGATTCTTGCATTTTCGGCAGCAGGCAGCATCGTTGCCAGTGTCATTTGGATTGTACGAGAACGTCAGAACAAAGGATAGGATTCCCTTCAAATGTCCGAACGCAGAAAAACCGAACAGCGACCAAAAAGGAACTGCCGGAATGCAGTTCCTTTTTACGTCTATAAATTTATACAAAATATTTATTTTATATAAACAAAATAATCCCCGTATTCCGTCCCGTCGTGACCGATCACCTTTTCCGGAGAGGGAACAAACCCCATTGCCGCAAGCGCACGCCGCCGTCCGACTGCCGCCGGAATTGCCTTGGTTGCAATCATGGAACAATCGAACCATACAAACGCCGGAGGAACGATCACGGAAAGAATCTCCGCAATTGCCGTTTCGTTTTCGTAATTGCTCCGCAGATCAAGCCGGAGAAGTCCGCAGTCTGTGAAGAAATCGTCCGCCTCCCGCCGGAACAATTCGATGGTTCCGATAATCTCGCCGGAACCTTTATCCAGAATCGACCATCGAACGAACCCGCGCCGGCTGTATTCCATGAACCAGAACTCAATCGCCTGCTGCATCCGTTCTTCGGTGGTATAGTAGAAATCGTCGCCGTGGCAGTTGTCGCTGTTGAAGAAGGGAACGGCGGCGGGATCGGAATAGACGTTCAGTAAGTCCGCACAGTCGTCCATGGAGAGAGGACGGATGCGGTAATGCGGGGATTCGACCGTGGGACAGGCGGTGTAAACGTCGGGCATGATTAAATCTCCTTTACTCTGTAAAATCAATCTCATACCGTGTCCCGTGATGGAACAAAACCCCGTCCGTCAGGCGAATCCGCAGGATCACGGTATTTTCATCTTCTTCCTCCGTGTGTCCGTTGTCATACCATTCCGCAAATACCGTCCGGAGTTTATCCGCCAGCTCCGCATTGTCCGGGTTCCGGAGCCAGCCGAGATTTTCGCCGATGCCGTGCGCCGTGAACCAGTCCCCGCAGATTGCTGCCGCCGGATTTTCCCGAAGCTGTGCCATCTTGCCGGAGAGGGCATGGGTGATGATGTAGAACGAACCGTTTTCGTAATAGCTGTTCACCGCACGGACATTCGGCTGAGTGTCAGCCACCGTTGCAAGCGCGATGAGATTGTCGTGTCCGAACCGCCTGTCCATGAGTTCAGCGGTGTGTGCGTTCAGTTTTTCCATGATGTTAATCCTTTCTGTATGCAATATCCAATATTTTTTGTATCACCAGTTCCAGATCACGGTGATATTTCGGGATTTCCATAGCCAGTGCTTTGAGAAACAGTAATTTTTCGAGAGATATTACCAGATAGTCTGTTTCATCCACAGCATTTTCTTTCAGATAGTGGTAGTCAAATGTACATATCTGATTCCATAGTTCAAAGCCGTACTCACAGATACCGATATCTCCGTACAGGTCTTTGATATGGTCGGGATACATCTTCATCAGTGCGGCGTGATCGTCCGGATGAATTACCAGATCAATGTCATCCCCGGCTTTGCGGAGTCCGTAATATTCCATGGCGCATCCGCCGACCAGAAGCGGTTTGTGCAGGAAGGTGTATTGAAGCATGAGAAAGTCGATTTCCATATCCTGTAAATAGTTTTGTGTTCTTTTCAGTTGTTTTTGCAGGTTTCCGGATTACTTCCACAATTGTCGTACTCCTTTATTTCAGTTTCTTCCGCATTACAGCTTTGCCGTTCCGCTCGCCTGTTTTCACAAAACCGCATTTTTCGTACATCCCGATTGGACCGCGAAAATCGTCAATGGTGCTGACAAAATCAGCATTTACATAGGCTTCTGCATAGTTAAATCCTTCCTTTGCGGCATCCTCACAGATTCGCCGAACCAACTGAGTAGCCACACCCATCCGTTGATATGCAGGATGGATCACGAAACAGAAAATCGGTTTTACCCGGATACCCGGGAGATTCTGTTCGATGGGGTACTCTTCCCGCAGATAGTCCACCCCCATGCGGCAGTGTTCATTGGTATTGCACCAGCCAATGATTTCATCGCCGCTGTATGCCAGATATCCCCGGATGCAGCCACTCTTTACATATTCGATTGCCCGGGAACGCCGTTCTTCCCGGGTATCGAACCAGTGACCGGCATCCGCATAGGTTTCGTCGCTACGCCATGTAATGCAGTAGCATTTCAGCTCATCCCGGTTGACATCATGGGGGGTTATATCAAAAAAGTGGGCATATTCTTCAGCAAGATCGGATGTTAAAGGACGAATCGTAATGTTCATTCTATGCCTCCTGTAATTACGAAAATTGTCATGCTATAATTATACACGAACTTTCATGATATGTCAACAGAAATCACTCATATTTTCATGAAAAATCGTGCGTCCATATAACCACAAAAAAACGGCTGACACGCACGTCAACCGTTTTCCTTTATTCAGCTTAACCCCGGTTCTGCCGCATGACTTCGTACCCGAGAATCGACGCCGCAGACGCCGCCGACAGCGATCCGCCGAACTCCCGTCCGTAGTCGATCCGTACCACCATATCCGCCGCATCGAGCAGAGTCCGCGAAATCCCGCGCTTCTCCCCGCCGACAATCAGCAGAAGCGGCTTCGTCAAGTCCGCGTCAAACGACGATACCGAATCCCGGATTCCCGCGCACGCGATTTTATACCCGCGTGACTTGAAAAATTCCGCCGGATTCCCCGATTCGCACACCAGCAGCGGCAGCATTTCCGACGCACCCGCTGACGAACGGCAGACAACCCCCGCCGCACTCATCCAGTTGCGCGGCGACAGAATCACCCCGTCCACGCCGCACGAATACAGCGATCGCAGGGCATATCCGAAATTGTACGGGTCTTCGATCCCTTCGATCATCACCCAGAATCCGCCGTCCAGAGCTTCCGTCTGCTCCAGAGAAGGAATTGTCCGCGCGGTGCATTCAAAAATAATCCCCCCGTGCGAACTGCCGACCGTCACGGATTCAATGTATTCTTCACTCTCGTAAACGATCTCAAACCCGAATTCCTTTGCCTTGTACCCAAGCCACGCAAGCTCTTTCGCACGGCTTTTCTGCCTGTCCCGATCCACGATCACACGAAGAATTTTCCGGTCGGAAATTCCGGTTTCCATCGCATGAATCACCGCCCGCAGCGATGTCATCCCCTCGAATAAATTCGCTTCCGCAAATCTCGATTCTTCTTTTTTCATGATTTATGTACTTTCTCTTTCCTTTTTCAGATTGAAAGTTTTTGAAAAGGGGTTCGGGGAAAAACTTTTTTCAAAAAGTTTTTCCCCGAGAAACTCTATTTTGTCTTATTCTCTTGCGGCGTTCATCTTGAGGTAGGCGTTGATGAAGCCGTCGATTTCACCGTCC
>SVQN01000123.1 GCA_015065295.1 Oscillospiraceae bacterium | reverse complement strand
GACACGGAGAAAATTTCGGACTGGGCAAGAGCGGCGATGAGACGGATTACGGCATACGATATTTACACCGGCGTGGACGGTGAACTCCGTCCGAAGGAAAACGCCTCCCGCGCCGTGGTCGCACAGATGCTGTACAAAATGCCGCCGGTCTATCAGCGGTAATGAAATATACAATATAATTTTTACAGGAGACTAACATGAAAAAAATTGCACGCATAATGTTTACGGCGTTACTTTGTCTGGTTATGCCCATGACCGTTTCGGCGGCATCCGATGGTATCGCTTCTGGAAATGGTTGGACACTGGATGAAAACGGAACGCTTACCATTACGGAAGAACTGGACAGCACCGAACTTTTGTGGAGCGAATACAGTACACAGGTCAGAAAAGTGGTGCTGAATGATGCGGCCGCACCGTTTGTGTGGGACGGAATGTTTGCGGACTGTACGGCACTGGAAGAAATCGTTCTTGCGGAGGAAACGCGGTGGGCGGAGGTAAGGGACGGTGTTTTGTTCGGAAGCGGGGGAGAACTGCGGTGCTATCCTGCCGCCAAGCCGGATACAGACTACATTATTCCTGAGGATTGTACTCTGATCTGCGGACGTGCCTTTGCGGGAGCCGGAAATCTGAAGTCCGTGACGCTTCCGGAAAATATGATGTCGATCGTGGACTATACGTTTGAAAACTGCACGTCTTTGAGCAGTGTTTCTCAGGCGGGCGGAGAACTGACGATCTTTTTCGCGGAGAATGCGTTTGCCGGATGTACGTCCATGGATCCTGCGTTTGTCGAACGGTATTGCTGGGATGAACCGTTTTTTGATGTTACGCCGCAGACCGAATACTTCGAGGGAATCCGGTATGCCTATGAGGAAGGACTGATGAACGGAGTTTCTGCCGCACATTTTGCTCCCGATTCTCCCATGACCCGCGCCATGTTCGTGACCGTTCTCGGACGGAAAACGGGCGTGGATAAGCTGGCCGCGGCATCGGTCACTTTTTCCGATGTGGAGGAAGGACAGTGGTATACGGATGCCGTTCATTGGGCGGCTATCTGGGGACTGGTCGAAGGCTACGGCGACGGTACGTTCGGGATTAACGATCCCGTGACTATCGAGCAGGCGGCGGTCATTCTCGCACGGTATGCGCGGAGCGGAGGTGTGTCTTATGATATGGAATCCCGTTACACCGATACGGACGACATTTCCGACTGGGCGAAAGGTGCGATGAGCTGGGTCACTTACGAAGGAATCTACACCGGCGTGGACGGTGAACTCCGTCCGAAGGAAAACGCCTCCCGCGCCGTGGTTGCACAGATGCTGTACAAAATACCGCCGGTCTATCAGCGGTAATGAAATATACAATATAATTTTTACAGGAGGTTTCCATGAAAACATTTGCAAAACTGTTGGCTCTGCTTCTGGCATCCGTCCTCTGCACCACAGGGGTTTCGGCAGGGGTGATCGTAACCGATTCGGCCGGCGTGACCTACGAGTCCCACAAGATCGATGACCGCCGTCTTGTCCGCTATTCGCCCGACAAACCGGAGAAGGAATTCACGATTTCCGACACTTCGGTGGAGCCCTATTCCTTCGAGGGGGCGAAAAATCTCGAAAAAATCACGATCACCGATGGGGTGTTCTACATCGGCGAGTATGCCTTCAAGGACTGCACGTCGCTGAAGGAGGTCGTGATCGACAAAACGTGGGGCGGCGTGGTCATTCCGGAAAATGCGTTTGACGGATGTACGTCCCTTGATCCGGCGGTCATCGAGGAACTCTGCTGGGAAAAGCCGTTCACGGATATTTTTCCGCAGGATTGGTATTACAATGCCGTGCAGTTCGTTCACCAGAACGGACTGATGAACGGGATGTCGGACGATCTTTTTTCTCCGGACACCGGCATGACCCGCGCGATGTTCGTGACCGTTCTCGGACGTCTGGCAGGCGTGACGGACGTGAAGGAAGTGGTCAATAAAGACGGCACGCCCTGTATAGAATGGAGGCTTGCGAACGGACAATGGGGCGGTATTGCCATTGCACAGACATTCACGGATGTGGAAGAAGGGCAGTGGTATACGGACTATGTGAAATGGGGCGCGGCGAACGGAATTCTGCAGGGCTACGGGGACGGTACGTTCGGCGTGGATGACAAAGTGACAGTCGAACAGGCGGCGGTCATCCTGTACCGGTACGCCGCTCTGATCGAAACTCCGCTGTACGATATGGAAGCGGACTACACCGACACGGACGAAATTTCCGCATGGGCGATGGACGCGATGCGCTGGATCACGGCAACGGACATTTACGACGGCTATGACGGCGGACAGCTCCGTCCGAAGCAGAATGCGGCGCGTGCGCTGGTGGCGGAAATGCTGTACAATTATGTGCGCGAGACGGAAAAGCCCGATGAAATCCCGGAAAAGCGTATTTTCGAAGTGGCAAATCCTGACTGGGGACTTACGCTGACCGCGTCCAATGTAACCTCCACAGGAATGACGCTGACGTTCACGCAGTCCGGCGGGAATGTCAACGACGAATATCTGAATTCCGGCGCGTACTATTTTATTGAGACTTACAAAGACGGTCAGTGGACGGAAGTTGAACCGAAAATCCGACTCAATGCATGGACGGAAGAAGGATGGCCGATTCCGCGAAACGGTAAATTTGTCATTGAGGATTCGTGGGAACCTCTGTACGGCGAACTTCCGGCAGGACAGTACCGTATGGGCAAACGGGTGAGTGATGGTTTGGATTACGCGACGTTTTATGCGGAATTCACCATTTGCGGAAATCAGCTGACTTCCGCAAATCTCGACGGGTTCGCCCATGAAGAATCCAACCGCTGTTATGTCACATATCCCGGTGGTAAGACGGTTGAAATCGAACGCGGCCATATCGTTTTGTTTGTCAACGGCTCGGTTGTAGAATATGAAGGGATTTATTTACAGGACGGCGTACCGGTCGTTCCCGCAAAACTTGTGTGTGAAGCAATCGGAACTCCGTACGATGCAGCCGCCATGACAGAAAGTATGCCGGCGGATGTTCTCGCGGAAATACTGGGAGCGGAGTATCGGTATCAGGATGCAAGTGACCGGAAAGAACCTTATATGTATCTGGGTGGAAAGCACGTGATGATCGACCGGTTTGACGATACTCTGGAAGCAAAAACGGAAGAGGAAGCGGCTGCACATCTGAAACAGGTTCTGACAATCGCTTACGAGACCCGCTTTGGCGAAAAATTTGTTCCTGCGGAAGAAGCACCGTCTCCGTATGAAGAACAGACATGGCATCGGTATCACATTGCCGAAATGGACGAGGACGATATTATGTTTGAAGTCGGACGGTATTATATGATTCCGTATGTATGGGATTTCTATGTAGACAAATACACGGATGACGTTTACATGATGTACAACGGGATTGTGAACCGGATCACAAAATACGATCCTACATCCGATGGAGCACTGACGTTTGCAGGATAAACAGCAAAAACCGGAGTGGTTAACCCACTCCGGTAATTTTTTATCCCATAATCGCCGTCACAAATTTCCACGCATTCACCGCAACGATCAGTACCCCCAGCACCGCAATCAGCGGCTTTACGGGAACCTTCTTGCACAGATACGCCGAGAACGGCGCGACGATCACACCGCCGAGAATCAGTCCGCCGACCGCCGGAAGATACTCCGCGACCGACCCGAGCGTCAGAATAAACGCCGCCGATTCCGCGAGCGTCACGAAAAATTCCGCCGCGTTGACCGAACCGATGGTCGTGCGGATATCGCAGTCCGCCGCAACAAGCGTGGACGTGACGACCGGCCCCCATCCGCCTCCGCCGAGCGAGTCGCTGAACCCGCCGACAAGCGCGATCGGATAGACCGCGTTCCCGATTCTGCGCGGTTCTTTTGCCTTCTTCTTGAACGCTTTCAGGAAAATCACAACGCCCATCACGACCAGATACGCGCTGACGACGGGCGAAATGATGCGGTCGTCAAAGCTCGTCAGGACGTACGCGCCGAGAATCCCGCCGATTACGCCCGGGATAATCAGCCGCAGGAAGAGCGAACGGTCGATGTTGTTCATTTTGAAGTGGGAAATCCCCGAAACGAGGGTCGTACACATTTCCGCCGCATGAACGCAGAACGACGACACCGCCGACGGAATACCCATCGCGCGGAGAAGGGTACTGCACGTTACGCCGTACGCCATGCCGAGCGTCCCGTCGATGAGCTGCCCCGCAATCCCCGTGATGAAGCAGATGAGGAAGATTTGCATTATAAGTATTTCCTTATGATAATAATAAGTGATACTGTATTATAGCATGACGGAAACAGGGTTGGCAAGCGGTTTCGGGGAGATTGGCGGGATTTGTGCGGAAATCGTAAAAAAATGAGAGAAAACAATGTGCGGGAAGTTCTCTTTCTGCGGGGAAAACTCCACTTCTGCGGGAGAAATGTCCCCGAACGCGGTTGTTGACGATGCGGCGGGATTGTGGTATCCTATAACCGATGACAGGGCCCGTCGTCGGAACATCAAGTTCGGAAAGGAGTCGATTTATGGAACTGATGATTGCAGAAAAAGTGAAAAAATACCGGAAAGAGCGCGACATGACGCAGGAAG
>SVQN01000122.1 GCA_015065295.1 Oscillospiraceae bacterium | reverse complement strand
TCCGCCTACAAGAAGCTCGAAAAGCCCCTCAGCAAGACCATGGACAAAGTCCTCAACAAGGCATATAATCTTGATTAAATAAAGTTCTTCGGGGAAAACCTTTTTAAGGAAAAGGTTTTCCCCGAACCCCTTTCCAAAACCTTTTTGGGTAAAAAGAAAAACAAGGTTGGATGCAAATCGTTTGAAACGACGTACCGTCAACAGGACATACATTGTTTCAAAAAGTTTGCACCCAACCTTGTCTGTTTATATAGCAGAAAAGTTTTGGAAGATGGGGTCCGGGGAAGGAACTTTTTTCAGAAAGTTCCTTCCCCGGGAAACATCATTTCTTTAACTTAGCTTCGGCTTTCAGGCGGAGTTCGGTGTTGAGGATTTTTTTGCGGAGGCGGAGAGACTTCGGGGTGACTTCGATGAGTTCGTCTTCGCCGATGAATTCGATCGCCTGTTCGAGGGAGAAGACCTTCGGCGGAACGAGGCGGAGAGCTTCGTCGGCACCGGCGGAACGGATGGAGGTCAGGTGCTTCTTCTTGCAGACGTTGAGGGCGATGTCGATGTTCTTCGGGCATTCGCCGACGAGCATACCTTCGTATACGGGGGTCTGGACGCCGATGAACATGACGCCGCGATCCTGTGCGTTGAAGAGACCGTAGGAGGTCGATTCGCCGTCTTCGCTTGCTACGAGAGAACCGGTGAAGCGGGTCACGATTTCGCCCTTGTGCGGCTGATAACCGTCGAAGAGGGTGTTCAGGATGCCTTCGCCGCGGGTATCGGTGAGGAATTCGCTGCGGTAGCCGAACAGACAGCGGGACGGGATGGAGTATTCGATCTTCATGCGGTCGCCGTGCTTGTTCATTTCAAGGAGTTCGCCCTTGCGCTGACCGAGCTTTTCCACAACTGCGCCGACATATTCGTCCGGAACGTCGATGGTAACGTGTTCCATCGGTTCGCAGGTCACGCCGTCGATTTCCTTGTAGAGAACCTTCGGGTTGGAGCAGCAGATTTCGTAGCCTTCGCGGCGCATGGTTTCGATGAGGATGGAAAGGTGCATTTCGCCGCGTCCCGCAACCTTGAAGCTGTCGGTGGTGTCGCCGTCGGTAACGCGGAGAGAAACGTCCTTGAGGGTTTCCTTGTAGAGACGTTCGCGGATCTGGCGGGAGGTAACGAACTTACCTTCGCGGCCTGCAAACGGGCTGTCGTTGACCTGGAAGGTCATTTCCATCGTGGGTTCGCTGACCTTGACGAATTCCAGAGGAGTCGGATCAAGCGGGGAAACGATGGTGTCGCCGATGGTGAGGTCTTCCGCGCCGCTGAAGCAGACGATGTCGCCCATGGAAGCGGATTCCACCTGCTTTCTGCCGAGACCGTCGATGGTGTAAAGGGAAACGATCTTGGTCTTCTTGGGAGCGGTGTTGTTGTGGTAGTTTACGATGAGCACTTCTTCGCCCTGATGGATGGTACCGCGTTCGATGCGGCCGATCCCGATACGGCCAACGTAATCGTTGTAGTCGATGGAGGAAACGAGAAGCTGGAGGGGTTCTTCGATTTCGCCTTCCGGAGCGGGGATATAGTCGATGATGGTATCAAAGAGAACGTCGAGGTTTTCACCGGGAACATGGGGATTCACGGTCGCGGTGCCGGTACGTCCGCTGCAGAAGAGCATGGGGGAATCGAGCTGTTCGTCGGTCGCGTCGAGTTCGAGGAGGAGTTCGAGAACTTCGTCCGGAACTTCGTCAAGACGTGCGTCGGGTCTGTCCATCTTGTTGACGACAACGATGACGCGGTGGCCGAGTTCCATCGCGCGCTGGAGAACGAAACGGGTCTGGGGCATCGGGCCTTCTGCAGAGTCAACCAGCAGAATAACGCCGTTTACCATCTTGAGGATACGTTCCACTTCGCCGCCGAAGTCCGCGTGACCGGGGGTGTCGATGATGTTGATCTTGATACCGTTTCTTACAACGGAAGTGTTTTTCGCAAGGATCGTGATTCCGCGTTCCCGTTCAAGGTCGCCGGAGTCCATAACGCGGTCGCGTACGACCTGATTTTCATGATAGGTGTCGCACTGTTTGAGCATCTGGTCAACGAGGGTCGTCTTGCCGTGGTCAACGTGCGCGATAATAGCAACATTACGAAGGTCTTCTCTGATCAAAGCAGTATGCTTCCTTTCGTATTCATAAATTTTTATAAAATATCTCAGCAATTTTTAATTATATCACACGGAAGGCCAAAAAGAAAGAATCACGGGGCAAAAAAATGAATTTCAGCGTTTTACACTTTCAGAAGTGGCGGAGAAGGGGTCCTCTTGTCTAATTTTCTTCCTCCCAGAATTCTTCGAGCATCGTCCGCATCGAATAGATATCGCCGGTGTACCGCATGTGCCGCCAGTGCTTCGGGAACAGAACCTTCATTCCCGGTTCGCCGAGACGGTCGTCGATCAGGAGAACCATGCCCCGGTCAGTCTCGGAACGGATGACGCGTCCCGCCGCCTGAAGGACTTTGTTCATTCCCGGACAGACGTAGGCGAAATCCCGACCGCGCTCGGTCTTTTCGTCGTAGTAGACGGACATGATGTTTCGTTCCGCCGAAAGCTGCGGCATCCCGGTGCCTACGATGATCGCGCCGATCAGACGTTCTCCGGCAAGGTCAATCCCTTCCGAGAACATCCCGCCGAGAACGCAGAATCCGACCGTCCATTCGTCGGCGTAATCCGCACGTTCCCGGAAAATTCCGATGAACCGTTCCCGTTCGCGGTAGCTCATACCCGGCCGCTGCAGGACGATCGCGGCTTCCGGCATAACCTGCGTGAACAGACGGCAGACCCGCTTCATATACTCATAGGAAGGAAAGTACACCAGATAGTTCCCCGGCCGCACGGATACCGCTTCTGCGATCACTTCCGCGCAGTCCTCCGCCGTTCCGCGCCGATCCGCAAACCGGGTGCTGATTGAATCGTATGCGATCAGGCACAGGTTGTCCCGCTCGTACGGCGATTCCAGTTCCAGTGTTTCCGCCTTCTTCATGCCGGTGACTTCCTGAAAATAGTCCATCGGCGACAGCGTTGCCGAGAACAGAATCGATGACCGCGCGATTTTCGTCATCGCACGCAGAATCCCCGACGGGTCAAGACACAGAATTTCCGCTGTCACATCCCCGCCTTCCCGGGCGGCGAAGAACCGGAACTTTTCGTCGAAAAATTCCGCCGCAAAGACAAATTTTGCAAGTTTCGCGTGCGGTTCCGTCAGTACCTCCGATGCGTCGTCCCCTTCGCGGATGCAGCGCATCATCAGCTTTGCCATTTCCGCCGCCGTACGGACAAGCGCGTCCGGAACCCGTCCCGCTTCATAAAATCCGCCGGAGATTTCTTCCCCGTTTTCATCGGTACGGTAATATTCGTTTTCCACACAGGCTCCCGTGACTTCCGCCATCGCTTCACAGAGTCCGTCGGATGCCGCCTGAAATTCCGCATCTTCCAGAAAATACGTCTCGCATAATCCCGCGATTTCCCGGATCAGCTTTGTCGTCAGCACCGCAGAATAGGTATTTCTGGCACGGTCGGGCAGGTTGTGCGCTTCGTCGAACAGGAACGCATACTTTTCGTCCGCACGGTTTTTCACATCCTTGAAATACCGCTTGAACCGGATGGTTTCGTCGATGACATAGTTGTAGTCGCACACGATCAGCATACAGTATTCCGACAGATCGAGCGACAGTTCATACGGACACACGCGGAATTTTTCCGCCGTTTTCCGCACACGGACGGACGTGAAAATATTGTCGCCGGAGTTCAGCAGCTCCGCCAGCGCGTCCAGCTCGCGTTCCCGGTAGGAAATGCTCGTCTTGCCGAGATCGTCCGAGACGCTGTCAAGCTTTTCGCAGAACCGGCATTTCATACGCAGATTCAGCTCCGGATCCTCCCGTTTTCCGGGACAGACCTGTTCCTTCGCCTGAATCATGATCGCCCGGAAATGTGGGACATACTTCACGACCTCCCGTGCCGCATCCATCGCTGCAATGCCGGTCACGTTTTTTGCCGTGAAGTAGAAAATCCGGTCGATTTTTCCCGCTCCGGTTGCCCTGATTGCCGGGTACAGCGCGGAGATCGTCTTCCCGATCCCTGTCGGTGCGTTGACGAGCAGGGAAGTCCCGTGAACCATCGCACGGTAGGCTTCCTTGACAAATTCTTCCTGTCCCTCGCGGATCGTCCGGTAAGGGAACGGCATTTTTTTCGCTTCATCGGGATAGAGCGAATACCGCTCCGCCGCAAGTTTGATAAATCCGGACGCGCGCTCCATCAACGCTTCGAACATCCGCAGAAGAAATCCGCCGGAAAAAACGGCAGTGAACGTGACCTTTGCACCGTTGGAGCGGCGGATGTACGTCAGCTGAATCCGGACTTCCTCCAGTCCCGCCGATTCCGCCAGAAGATGGGCGTAAATGCACGCCTGCGCGAAATGGGACGGATCGGAAAACGGCGTCAGCGAATTTTCGAGGTACCCCACGGTCTTGATTTCCTCGACTGTATGAATCGTCCCATCGAAGGAGATACTATCCGCGTAGCCCTGCACACTCACGATAACTCCGCCGCCGACGGTCGTTTTTTCAAGCGGAACCTCCGTATGAACCGAT
>SVQN01000035.1 GCA_015065295.1 Oscillospiraceae bacterium | reverse complement strand
CGTAGGGAGCGGTGCCCTCGCCGCTCCGTTAAACGATTTAGATAAACAAATTGTCTGTGAATAGAAGTGCAGGATTTGGTTTATCAAATTTTGTATAACCAAAACGTTCGACGGAGCGGCGAGGGCACCGCTCCCTACGGGTTCAGCCGTCAATATGGAATACCGTCGAACTCACGTTAAATAAAAATGAGCCGTTCTCCCCGTGAGATCGGCTCATTTTTTCAATGATTCCTATTCAATTCAGACCGGCAGGACGAATTTATCCTCTTCCTTCAAATCCAGCAGTTCAATGATCCGTTCGGCATTCCGCTTTGCCCAGCCGAGTCCGGCGACCGTGTGGGCATCCGATCCGAAGTAGAATTTGCAGCCCATTTCCTTTGCAATTTCATAGACCCGCAGTTCGTCCGCATCTTCTTCCCGGGTCATCACCCGGAGGTCTGCCTTCGCCGCCGGCATATTCAGTTCAATGCCCATGCCGAGTTCCGCCGCACGTCCGAACAGACGGCGGTATTCCGCTTCCGGAATCCGGTTCAGAACGTCCGTATTCTTTCCGCCGGGATAGATCAGTCCGTCCGTAAAATGCGCCAGACCGACCTTATGGAACGGCAGATCCGCATTCAGCAGCGCGTCAAACCGCCGGATGATCCATTCCGCACGTTCCGCCGCATCTTCGTCCCCGCGGCAGGAAAATCCGCTCATGTGCAGATGATTCAGCGGAACGATGATAAACGCCAGTTTTTCTGCCATCTCTTTTCCGACGCCGACGGTCAGGTTCCGGTCCATTTCCGTTTCCGCACCGAAGAGAAAACGGATTCCCTCTTTCTGCGGAAGCGGAAGGACGCTTTCGATCTGCGCCGTGGTCTGTCCCGCTCCTTTTCCGTAGGGATGCGGCACCGTATCGTCCCAGTAATGGTCGGTGACGCAGATCGTTTTCAGCCCGTTGTCTGCCGCGTACTGCAGAATCCGTCCGGGGGTCTGAGCCGGATCGCCGCCGCAGGGGGACACGGAGGAATGAATATGCAGGTCATGGTCGTAGGTAAATTTCATAGACAATCTCCTCTCGCCGATTCTCTTTTACACGGGATATACGATTTCCACCGGTTTGCCGGTTTCCGCGGATTCCACAACCGCGCGGCAGACAGCGACCGTCCGTGCTCCTTCCGTACCGGTCGTGACCAGCGGAACGCCGTTCAGCACCGCTTCGCGCAGGAGACGGTGTTCTTCCATGACGTTGTGATTGTCGATGGTCAGCGGAAGCTGTGTCAGAGCCGCCCGTCCGTCCGGCTGAAGCCGGTACAGATCAAGAATCGGGTCGGTGTTGTTCACGATAATCGTCCCCTTCGTCCCGTAAAGAACCGTGCGCATGGTGTAATTGCGCTTACAGCCGATGGAAGTGAAGACCTTGCCGATCACCTGATTCGGGAACCGGAAGATCGCCACCGTAGTATCGTCCACCGGCCAGTCGGTCAGCACCTTGTGATTGCTGTATGCGGTGGTATCCGTGGGATCGCCCGCAATCCAGCGGAGCAGGTCGATCGCATGGCACGCGCCGCCGATGATCGGTTCGCGGTCGGGGTCAACGCGCCAGTTGTCCACGCCTTTAATATTGGTATAGTCGTGCGCGTATTCGCTTTCGACGAAATACAGCTCGCCGATTTCCCCGCTGTCCACCAGTTCCTTTGCCTTTACAAATCCCGGCGCACAGCGGCAGACCTGTCCGACCATCAGCAGACGTCCCATTTCTTCCGCTTTCTTCACCATCGACGTACATTCTTCCGTAAACAGGGACATCGGCTTCTCGCACATGACGTGACAGCCGGCTTCCAGCGCGGCAAGCGTCACCGGACAGTGCGCCTTGTCGGACGTGACGACGTCCACAATGTCGATGTTTTCCCGTTCCGCCGCGAGCATCTCCCGGTAATCCGTGTAGCACGGGACATCCAGCCCGAACCGTTCCCGCAGCCGTTCGCAGCTTTCCGGATGAATGTCGCACAGAGCGACAATCTTTGTTCCCGCAAGACGGGTCAGCACATCCAGATGAACGCCGCCGAAACTGCCGCATCCCACGAGCGCGTAACGCAATATTTTTTCCATAGGGTTTCTCCTTCCAGTTATTGTTTTTCTCATTATATCACGTCTCACTGCCGTTTTCAATACAATTTCACCGAGATTGCAAAATTACGGACAAAATTTTCGGTAAATATGTTGAAGTATCTGCGAATTTATGGTACAATTTTCTTAATTATTCCGAAGAACCCGCAAACAATTGATTGATACAGAAAGGATTCGCATCATGGCTAAAAAAATCGTTTTCATCGGTTCCGGCAGTCTGGTCTTCACCCGGAATCTCGTCCGTGACCTTCTGACGTTCGAAGCGTTCCGCGACGCCGAAATTGCCCTTGTGGACATCAACGAAACCAATCTCGCGCTGTCAAAAAAAGCCGTGGACGGCATCGTTGCCGCCGGAAAGTATCCGGCAAAGGTCATCGCAACCCGTGACCGCCGGGAAGTACTCGCCGGTGCCGACGGGGTTGTCACCACCATTGCCGTCGGCAGCAACCGCGATTTCTACAACGATATCGCCATTCCGTCGAAATTCGGGCTGTCCATCAACGTCGGCGACACCCGCGGACCGTCGGCGATCTTCCGCTTCCTCCGTACCCTTCCGCCGATGCTGGGCATTCTCCGCGACATTGAAGAGCTTTGCCCGAACGCGCTCTGGCTGAACTACACCAACCCGATGGCCATGCTCTGCCGTGCCCTTCAGGGAAGCACCGACACCGTCGCCATCAGCGGGCTGTGCCATTCCGTTCAGGGAACCGCGTCCATGCTCTGCCGCTTCATCGGTGCGCCGGAAAAGGAAGTCACCTACGTCTGCGCCGGGATCAATCACCAGGCACACTACATCAAATTTGAGTGGAACGGCAAGGACGCGATCCCGCTCATCCGCAAGGCGATCACGGAACGTCCGGAAATTTACAACGAGGAACAGGTACGCAACGAAATGTTCCTCCATCTCGGATACTACGTCACCGAATCCAGCGGTCACAACAGCGAATACACCTGGTGGTTCCGCAAGCGTCCCGACCTGATCGAAAAATATTGTACGCACGGAACCGGATGGAATCCCGGCCACGACTGTCTGCCGCGGAAGGAACAGTCGAAGGACGAAACGACCGAAGAACGCCACATCCGCGAATTCGGCAATTTCAAGGCGGAGGAATTCCCGCTGAACCGCGGTCACGAATACGCCGCGTACATCTTCAACGCCTGCTTCGGCGACCACGAAATGTTCCACTTCAACGGCAACGTCCGCAACTTCGGGCTGATCGACAATCTCCCGTGGGGATGCTGCGTCGAAGTTCCCGTTCTGGCGTCCCAGCGCGGACTGGAGCCGATCCGTGTCGGTGCTCTGCCGCCGCAGCTTGCCGTTCTGAACAACCTGTCCGCCGGATGTGAAGAACTGGCGGTAGAAGGTGCGCTCGAAGGTGATCCGCGCAAGATTTATCACGCCTGCCTGTACGACCCGCTGACCGCAACCGCCTGCTCCATGGCAGAAGTCGAAGACATGGTCGCCCAGCTCTTCGAAGCCAACCGCGACTGGCTCCCGAATTTCAGGCATTTTAATTGATGGGGATTTATTGGAGAGAAACTTTTTGAAAAAAGTTTCTCCCCAAACCCCTTTTCAAAAACTTTTAAGCAACAGAAAATTATGAAAAAACAGACCTCCGGGCGGTAATTTTGACCGTTCGGAGGTCTGTTTTTTGCTGATTATTCGTCGCCGAGGAACCGGATTTCGGAAAGCTGGAGAATTCCGTTTTCCTTGAATACAAACTTATAGTGCTTGTATGCTGTGGTATTTTCCGTTTCAAATCCGTACCAGAGCTGGTTCGTCGGACCCATGTTTTCTTCGCCGTCCGTCACCTCATGAATGAGCGTCCACTCATCCGTCGTCTTGGAACGTCCGTACAGTGCCCACGAATTGGGGTTGCGCGAGGAATAATCGCGGGTATCGTTGCCGGTACGAAGCATATACGCCTGAACCGGATGCGCGCGCTTGAAGTCCACTGTTACTTCGACTTCCCCGCCCGCTTCCAGACAATATTTCGTATTCTTGTCGTTGTCAAAGAGGTTTCGTACGCCTTCGCCCGGATAACCGTCGGGACCGTCCGCAGAATTCGGCTTGACGTACATTTCCAGATTATCGTATTTTTCCGCGAGTTCTTCCGTCGCATCGTTGCCGTAACGCTGCGTGTTCTGATTGCCCCACGGATTGCCGCCTGCCTGATTCATCCACTGAACCATCATGATTTCCTTGCCGTCCTTGACAAACGCTTCGTCCGTGAAAACGCCGTTCAGCCATTCGAGACGGTTCGTGAGCCATTCGGCGAGGTATTCGTAATGCTCTTTGTAATTCTTCAGACGGGTGATATAGTGGGTTTCGCGGTTCTGGCTGGTGCCGAAAATCTGCCAGCGTTCAAAGTTGCGTTCGTAGGAACGGAATCCGAGCTGACCTTCGTCGAGGATGAACTTCGGCATGAGCGATACGCTGCCATAAATTTCCGCCCACTTTTCCGCGACCATTTCGCGGAACCATTCATGCGTGAGCGCGACCGCGAACCATGTGCCGAATCCGCCGCCGCTTCCGCGACCGTTTCCGACGAAAATGTCGGTGTATTCTTCCGCGCCTTCGTTGGCGTTGCCGAGGGACAGGTCAAAGTCCCAGACCGGGCCGAACACCAGTTTTCCGCCCGCATCCTTGTGCATATAGAAGCTGTCCCACTGGGAGTCGAGGTTTTTCACCATTTCTTCCACCAGATAAACGGCGGTCAGCGACTCGAGGTCGATCAGTTCCGCGCATTCTTCCATGGAACCGCCGGAAAGAGCCTCGTAGCACTCGTCAATGTAGTCTTCAATAAACTTCTTCTGTTCCCGCATGACCGAGGAATCCGAGGAAAGGTCATTGTGGATCATGTAACTCCGTCCGGCGGCGTGGATGACATCGCCGGAAGCATAGTTGGAAAGTTCCACGAGGTACCCGGTATCCACTTCGTTGATATTCCGGTCATCCACATTCACACGGTCGGCGGAAACCTTGATTTCTTCCGCCAGCAGATAGACCCCGTCATATACCCCGTTCAGATACACTTCCACCGACAGCGAATTCGGCTGCCATTCTACAGCATCAAAATACCGCGCGAATTCATACGCAACGTGGTTTCTCTGGAGGGACTGGTCGCACTGATTGGCAAGAAGAACCCAGATTCGTTCCTTTCCGTTGGCAAGGCCGAACAGGTTCTGTTTCTCACCGAGCTTGAACTTATAGGACTTTTTCGGATAACCCCACGAGTTGTTCCCGCGTCCGCGGATTTCCGTCACGGCTTCCTCGAGCATATACTTTTTCTCACAGCCGAGAATCGAGAATTTCGCGTTCTCATATTCCGTTTTGGACGTGATCGCGTCGCCGTCGTCGGTATTGATGACGACAATCGGCATATCCAGAACGTCATAATCGAAAATAGCGGTATACACGCCTTCGGCCGTATCGCCGGAACGCGCGGCTTCCGTAACGCCGTCGCTCCATTTCACGAATTTATACCCCAGTTCGGGTACGGCTTTCACCTCAGCGGAAGCACTGCCTGCCGTCTGCACAGCAGAACCTTCCACTTTTCCCGCTTCTTTGTAATTCACGGAATACACAATTTTTCCGCTCTGCGGTGCATCCACGGCATCTTCCGCCAGATAACGGGTGCTGCTGTCTGCCGAAGGACGTTTGGTTCCCGTGAAGGAAGTCCCCGAAGTAAAGGTAATTTTCTTTTCCCCTTCTTCCGGTACCTCCGCTGCCGCCGGATTGTCCGCTGCGGAAACGTCGTCTGCCGGTACGCTGATCTCCGGAGTGCCTGCGGTTTCCGTAGTTTCCGGCGGAACCGTTCCGCTGTCTTCGTTCTGACAGGCTGTCAGCAGAACCGCTGTCAGCAGAGCCGCCGCTGTTTTCCAATAATGTTTCTTCACATGATTCTCCAAAAACGATAAATTTGACATATACAGATGTTGTATCATATCTTCACCAAAATAACAACATCTATATTGTAAATATTTCAGATTCCTGCAATTTTTATCCATAAAAACAGGAAACACCTGCTCGGCGGCAGATGTTTCCGTACATATTCTTGATTTCCGGCTCAGTTCCCTTCCGCAAGACGGATGGCTTCCGCCGTGTACCGCGCGTTCATCATGGGCTGGTCGATGTATTTGTCGAACATTCCGACCAGAACGCCGTCGCCCGGCTTCATGGAAGCAAACGCTTCGCAGAACGCGGCCTTCACCTGTTCTTCGCTTCCGCAGCGACGGCCCGCACCGAGAATCTTCAGCGCAAATGTGGGCGCGGACAATTGACGGATCACGCTGTACATGACGGGAATATCACTGTCCTCGAACCGTTCGCCGGTGGGATTCACGTCATGGGAACGGTCGGTCTGGGAGAGGTTGTACAGGGACGCCATGTAGTAATCCGGCTTCAGTCCGTGTTCTTCCGCGTAGGTCAGAACCTCCGGAAAATGCGCGCAGATGCCGCAGGGAACGTTCTTCCGGCGGATTTTGTCGAGCAGTCCTTCCAGACGGTCGAGCATTCCGGTCATGTAGAGTTCGTCCGCCAGTTCCCCGTGAATGCACACGGCGGCGGGATCGTACTTCATCATTTCGTCCAGCTCTTCGTCGAACGTGGTCAGATTTTTTCCGGTCTGCGCCAGCCACATCAGCTTGCCGCCGGACTGACGGTACCGTCCGATCAGCCCCATCACCGGCATACTTCCGCGGGACTGCACGGCGTTGATTCCCGCTTCTTCACAGCGGCGCAGCATTGCAAACGCCTGTTCCTCCGTGAAATACGACTTCATATCGGCGTCCACGGCTTCGTTCAGATGAGATTTTCCCGTAAAGGGATTGCTTCCAACGATCAGACGGGTAACGTCCAGATCGCCGATTTTCATGGTTGGCAGCATGGTGATATCCTCGCAAATTTCTTTGGATTTTGTAATTTTTCCGCCTTACAGAACAGAATTCATCGTTTCTTCCAGCGCGATTTCCGACCACCGCCAGAGTCTCTGCGGATCGTTTTTGACGGTGCTGATGTCCTTGAGGAGCAGTTCCAGTCCTACGCCGTTCGACTTTGCGGCGGCAATGGTACGGCGGAAATCGGCGCGGACAACGTCTTCGTCGAACGACGATTCCGCAAGATACGCCGGATTCGGCTTGTTCGACATGATGTACTTCTTCGGGAGAACTGCCGCAAAGTGTTCGCGGTCGCTCCACGGACTGCACGAAATTTTCCGGATATTCGGCATCCGGTCGATGATGTCGATACGGTCATCCAGACGTTCGCAGCAGCCGTAATAGACCGATCCGAAGTAGGAGAAAATCTTCGACATATAGGGCACTTCAAACTCCTCGTTGATCGCCGGAGATACCGACGTAAAGAGCTGTGCCATGCTGAACGTCCAGCCGTCGTAGGTCGTGGGATGATCCGGATCGCATTCCTTCGGGGGCAGACGGTCGTCGAAGGTGTGCGAACAGTGGCAGTAATTGCCGGTAATGTCGTACAGACCGAGCTTGTTGATCTGTTCGATCTGCGCGATAAACGCATTGGTATAACGGTCAAGAATCGCGTGAATGAGTTCGGGACGGTCGAGCAGGTCGATGTAACAGCTTTCCACACCCTTCCAGAAGGTGATGGAATCCCAGAGTCCCGAGTGGAGCATGATTCCCTGCATTTTCACAGGAGCAATACCGGCAAAGATATCGTTTGCCGCCGCAAGAAGTTCCGCTTCCCGTTCACGGTCGATGGAAAGGACGGGTGTTTTGATCTTTTCGACGTCCTCCATTTCGGCAAGCTGATCCTCGAACAGCCAGGACTGGATGTTCCCGGTCGAATCGTGCGCCAGACGGCGGGTCGACATTCCGAAGCCGGTGTTGGAAATCGGACGGGAGAGCGAAATGTAGGGATTCAGCACCATGTCGGCAGGCAGATGTTCCCATTTATAGATGTTCGTGCGGAGATTCCACTCCACGCCGCGGAAATACGGATCTTCTACCGTACAGACGAGAGAGCCGTCCACATCCAGTTCATGCCACGGCATCTGGTCGATGGTAATCATCGGTTTCTGCATCCGCAGTTCGTTCAGCGCGCGCCAAAGTTCACGCTTTTCGTTGTTTTTGTCGGAAAGCGCGTAGGTCATATACCGTGCGGCGAGGGTACGCAGGGTTTCGCGGTCTTTTTGACTGATGGTCATTCTTGCAAATCCTCCTTGTTATAGAAGTTTTCTGAAGTTATCTTGTGTTTCTATTATATCAGGAATTCCGATGTTTGGCAATATGTAGCCATCACGGATTTTTCACTTTTCCGAGCCAGCGTCCGCTGAACAGCCGCCACAGGAAGCACACCATCCGGAAAATCCAGTCAATGGTCATGGCATACCAGACCCCCATCAGACCGAGTCCCATGCCGGGGAATGCAAACAGTCCGAATACAGACACCGTTTCCAGTGCCAGAACGTACGCCATTGCCACGCGGAAGACCCACATGGAGAAAATCGCAATGACCATCGTGAACATAACGTCGTTGGCGGCACGGAATGCCGGCGGGAGACAGAACGCAGCCGGCCACAGAATGACCGATACCGCGCTGTGGTACAGCAGCAGAATCCACGCCAGTTCCGACGATTCCGGCGTCAGGCCGAACAGTCCGAGAAGCGGGGAAGAGAAAATGCAGAGGACGAGATTTGTTCCCGCGACCAGAAGATAGCTGCTCACGAGCAGAGAACGGGCGTAATGCTTCGCCTGTCCGAGTTCCCTGGCACCGACGCATCGTCCGACCACGGCGACCATGGTACTCTGCACCGCTCCGCCGACCGTGTACTGGAAATTCGCCAGTGAAAGCGCGGCAGCGTTGGCGGCAATGGCGACGGTTCCGAGCGAGGACACCAGACTGGCGGTCATCAGACGGCCGAACTGGAACATGGTATTTTCAATCCCGTTGGGAACGCCGATCTGAAGAATCGACCGGATGATTTTCCCGTCGGGACGGTAATGCAGAAGGCGTTCGATATGGATATACCGCGCGGAATTGTGTGCGATCCACAGAAGAAGGACCGCGCCGACCGTACGGGATAACAGCGTCGCAAGAGCAGCCCCTGCCGCACCGAGATCGAGACCGTAAATCAGAAGCGCGTTTCCGGCGATGTTCAGAAGGTTCATAAAAATCGAGGTTTTCAGCGTTGTGATGCTGTCCCCCTGTGCCCGGAACGCGGCGGATATACTGTTCTCGACCGCCAACATGGGGAAGGATACGGCAACAATCGTGAAATACGCCAGCGCATTCCGCATGACGCTTTCCTCGACCTCGCCGAACAGAAGTTTCAGCAAAGGAACGCGGAACGCCACCACCACAACCGTAATCGCGGCGGCAAAGGCGGCGGAAGCATAAATGAGCTGTTTTGCGGATTCACAGGCGCGTTTCTGATCGCCGCGTCCCATCGCCTGCGCCAGTACGACCGAACCGCCGCTGGTCAGCGCGCCGAACAGGGTAATCAGCACAGTATCGAGCGACCCGACCAGCGAAACGCCCGCAAACGCCGCTTCCCCTTTATTGGACACCATCATGGAATCCACCATCCCGATGGCCACGGACAGAATGCCCTGAAGCGCAAGTGGAATCAGAATCCGGATCAGTTCCCTGCGCGAAAAAAGCATCGTCTGCTGCTTTTCCATTGTAAAATATTCTCCTGTTGGTTTCAATCGTTTTTCTGTTCTTCATTATACCACCACCCGGCGAAAAATGTCAATCCTTCCGGAATACATTCCGATGTTCTGAAAGGTCTATGGCAGACTCCACAATTTTCAGCACAAAATTTATCGGATATGGCAATTTACAAAACGGAAGCAATCTTATATAATGAAAGAAAAATCCATCAGGGAGGTACGCTATGATTCGTATCACCAAGGGACTCGTTCCCTTCTGGGACGACTATATGATCGACCATCGGTTTACGGACGCCGTTCTGTCCGTGAACAAGCCGGTAAAAACCGACAGCGTCATGGTGTTTGACCAGCCGTGGGATGGTAATGCCAACGACTTTTTCACAATCGTAAAAGACGACGGCTTCTACCGGATGTACTACGAGACATGGTCGTTCTTTGATCCGACCTATACAGAGGGGATCAACGTCTGCTATGCCGAAAGCCGGGACGGTATTCACTGGGAACGCCCCAGTCTGGGGATGTGCGAATTCCGCGGAAGCCGCGACAACAACATCATCATGACCCGGATTCCGGACAACATCGTCGTCATGAAGGACGAAAATCCCGCCTGCCCGCCGGAACACCGTTACAAGGCGATCATGTCCTCGACCGACGTGACCGGGTACGCCAACGACGATCCGACCAAGTCCCGCCACGGTCTGATCTGCAAGGTCTCCGCCGACGGTCTGCACTTTGAAGATTACTGCGTAATCTCGCAGGGGTATGCCTATGACTCGCAGAATTCCGTTCACTGGAATCCGCATACCGGAAAATACTACTGCTATTTCCGCGAATTCCACAGCAAGCCGGAAATGCCCGGTTCGACGCTGAACGAAACCTTTGTACGCGGCATTCTGGTGTCCGAGTCGGAAGACTTCTTCCACTGGAGCGATCCGGTTCCGCTGAATTTCGGCGGTGCGGAGGACTACCCGCTGTATACCAACTGCGTCATGGCGTATCCGTATGACACCCGTTACTATATCGGCTTCCCGACCCGCTATGTCGAACGCAGGGGCTGGACGGCGAATTACGACCGTCTCTGCGGCATGGATCGCCGGAAAAAACGAATGGAAATGGAACCCCGTCTCGGGATTGCCGTAACCGACTGCGTTTTCATGAGTTCGCGCGACAACGTCAACTGGTACCGCTTTGACGAAGCCTGCCTGACACCGGGTCCGGAAACTCCCGGAAACTGGGTCTACGGCGACTGTTATCCCGCGATCGGCGGACTGGTGGAAACCCCAAGCAAGTTTGCAGGTGAGCCGGACGAACTGTCGATCTATGTTTTCAACCATCACTGGATGCCCGAAAAGGTCGAACTGATCCGCTATGTGTACCGCCGCGACGGGTTTGCCTCCGTAAAGGCCGGTTATCAGCCGAAAAAACTGCGTACGCCCGCATTCACGTTCGAAGGGGATGAACTGACGCTCAATTTCAGCACATCCGCGAGAGGCGGCATTTTCCTGCAGATTCTGGACGAAAAGGGGCTGCCGATCGAAGGCTATAAGACCTGCGAACTGTTCGGAGACGCGCTTGACCGGATCGTGGATTTTGACAAGCCGCTGGCGGAACTGCAGGGGAAGACCGTACGGTTCGAATTCACCATGCGTGACGCGGAAATTTTTGCAATGCGGTTCCGGTGATCGACCGATCCGCGGGAATATTTCCAAAAGATCAACATTTGCTCACTATAATATTAATGTAAATCCAAGGAGGATTTCTCATGAAACTTGCTACCACTACCGGGGATTTTTCCGGCTACGCTTCCTCGCAGGCGGATTCCGTCCGCTATATCCGTCAGGCAGGATTCCGTTTCATCGACTACAACTTCGGTTCCGACTACGCGAACCGCTCCGGTGCCTACGCCGCCGACTGGCGTGAGCATACACAGCAGCTCCTTCGTCTCGCAGACGAACTGGGCGCACAGTTCGTGCAGGCGCATTCGCCGATGGGTGCTCCCATTGCGGAAGGAAACGACGCTTTTACCGAGGACACCAAACGCTGCGTGGAAGTCTGCGGAATGCTCGGGATCAAAAATCTCGTCGTTCATTCCGGGTATGTTCACGGCATCTCCAAGGAAGAAACGTTTGAGCGGAACAAGGCGTTCTACGAAAAGCTGTTCCCTCTCGCCGAGCAGTATGAAGTGAACATTCTCGTCGAAAACTTCAACAAAATGTGCGTGGACGGGATGTACTGGATTGACAATGCGGCGGATCAGCGCGCCCTGATTGATTATGTGGATCATCCGTTTTTCCACGCCTGCTGGGACGCGGGTCACGGCAATATGCAGGAAACCCCGCAGGACGAAAGCCTCCGCATTCTCGGCAGCCACGTCCGCGCGCTCCACATCCAGGACAACCTCGGCAACACCGACTCCCACATGACGCCTTTCTTCGGCTCCCTCTCGATGGACGCTCTGATGCACGGCCTTCTCGACATCGGCTACGACGGCTATTTCACCTTCGAAACGGGGATGTTCCCTTCGCCGAAGCAGCGTCGCCCGTATGAAGCGGACAAACGTCTCCTCCGCGCACCGCTCGATCTCAAGATCGAAGCCGAAAAATTCCTGTACGCGATTGGAAAGTCCGTTCTCTCGGCGTATGGTGTTTATGAAGAATAATAAACAGTGAATTCGACGGAAATCTCCGCCGAACTCACTGTTTTTCAGATTACGTTTTCCCTGTTCCCCTGATTCCTTTCTATCCAAGGAACCGGATTTCGGAGAGCTGCATGATTCCTTCTTCACGGAATACAAATTTATAATACTGATAAGCGACCGGCTCATCCACTTCAAATCCGTACCAGAGATGATTTGCCGCTCCCATAGCAGCTTCGCCATCCGTCACCTCATCGATCAGACTCCATTCGTCCGATATATCGGAACGTCCGTACAATACCCACGAATCGGGGTTGCGCGACGAATAATTCCATGTATCACTGCCGGTGCGGAACATATACGCTTTGACCGGATGTGCCTGTTTGAAATCTACCGTTACTTCGATTTCGCCATCGATCTCCAGACAGTATTTCGTCCACTTATTATGGTCAAAGAGATTCGCTACATCCTCACCCGGCATCCCCTCGGGACCGTCTGCGGAGTCCCGATCGACATAAAGGGACAAACCGTTGTATTTATCCGCAATCTCCTGTGTCTCAGGGTTTCCGCAAACGCTTACCGGCTCATTGCCCGGCCATCCAGCAACGGTACGCGCAAGAAGCATCGCATCCTTGCGGGTCACTTCGCCGTCGGTGTTGAAGTCGAGGAGGTCTTCGTCAATGTCCATCTCCCATCCGGCGAAATAGCGGTTCAGGAGATCGGCATCGGTCTGTGTCAGAACGCCGTCGCCGGAAACATCGCCGAAATAACGGAGGATTCCGGCATCCGCAAACTCGCTGTATGCCCAATCTTCCATATCTGCACGGCAGACGATACGGAAGGATTCGGGAACACCATTGAAACCTTCCCCAATATACGGCATATCTCCGTAAAAACGTGCAATCGTGAGATTTTCGCAATCGTCAAAGACATAAGTATCGATATTTTCTACACTTGCAGGTATTGCTATTTCCGTCAGACAGCTATTCTTGAAAGCACAGCCGCCAATTATGCGGAGAGTATCCGGCAGAATGACTGATGTGAGTCCTGCATCCTGAAATGCGTGTCCCCAGATACGTTCCACACCATCGGCTACCGTGTAAGAACCTTCGCCACGACCAATCGGATATGCTACAAGGCTCTTTCCGTCTTTGGTATAGATTACACCATTTTCATCCGATACAAAATACTCGGAATCAGAAGCAACATTGTACGCAGAAATATTATTCATACTCGCAAAAGTACCGTCATGCAGTTCAAAAACTGACGCAGGAATTGTAATTTCAGAAATCGCGGTACCCGCAAAAGCATAGAATCCAATTTGCTCCAGACCTTCTGAAAGAGTAATCTTTTCGAGACTGTCACACCCCTCCAGTGCGCCCATATTGATGTACCTGACATTCGCCGGAATTTCAATTTCCCTCAGCTTATAAAGTCCTCTCAGGGAATGCGTACCGATACCGGTAATTCCTTCTCCGATAGAAACGGATGTAATCATACCACGATATGTTGTCCACGGAGCTTCATATACCCCCCAGTCGTAATCTGGAATTTCGCCTGTGCCGGAGATGGTCAGCGTACCGTCATAACTGATCGCCCATGTGATATCCGTTTCTTCGATGGAGCCTTTTCTGTAGTTTCCTTCCAGAACCGTATCGCCGGTATACCCCTTCATGCGCCAGCAGTCGTCGTGGATGTTCCACCATTCCGTACCGTCGGGATCTACCGTAATCACATCCGCCCAGCTTCCGATATTCTCCGGATACAGAATCTCAAAACCTTCCGATGTCTCCGCAAAAGCATCATCTCCGACATACGGAAGCATTCCGGTGAACTTCACCGAAATAAGCGTGGGAACATCAATAAACGCACATTTCCCGACCGAATTCACGCCCGCGGGAATTTCAATCTGTGTCAGTGCCTTACAGCGCGCGAATACCCACTCATCTATCTCCGTCAGCGTGGACGGAAGAACGATTTTTTCCAGATTGGAATACTGGAACGCGCTGACAAAAATCCGTTCGGTTCCTTCCGGGACAACGTATTCCGTATCGTTTCTGCCCGCCGGATATACCATCAGAACGGTCTTGTCCTTTGTATAGAGAACCCCATCCACCGATGTGTAATACGGGCTGTCCTCATCCACATAAATATTGAGAAGTCCGGAGCCTTCAAACGGCGCAACATCAAAGTCCTTTACTGATGCCGGAAGCGTAACTTCCTTCAATTCCGGACAATGGTTTACCGCATGATCCCCGAAGGAAACAACCGTATCCGGAAATGAAATCGAAGTAAGTGCCGGACACTCCATAAAAGCATAAGGCGCGATATGCGTGATGCCTTCACGGATGATGACCGTTCTGATCTGATCACGGTGGTCAAGCCACGGCGTTTCTTCCATCTCTCCCGTGCCGGAAATGGTCAGAACACCGTCTTCAAGCGACCATGCGATGTTTTCATTCACTCCCTCTGTCAGATACACAGCCGGTTCGGAACCCGTTTGCATTCCAGAGGCATTGACTGCCGCTGCCACCGTGAACATCAACGCCATTCCTGCCAGCAGGATCAGCAATTGTCTCTTTTTCCTGTTGATTTTCTTCATTGCAATATCTCCTTCTTCGGCCAAAATTAAACAATTATTGACTGCTGATGTTATTATATCAAATGATATCCAACAATACAAGATATTTCTCATTGGTTATGGCTGTTAAAAAATCAACTTACTGAAAATAATTCATGGGGAGACCTCCCAAAAGGTCTCCCCATATCCTTATTTCAATGGAATTTCCCCTTCTATCCCCGCGCAGATAACCAGTCTTCGTCCTCCCGTGATTTTCATTGCCTGTTCGATCGTCATGCCTTCGCAGGGGCAGAGGTAGATCATCTGGTCGTCGCGGAGTCCGTCGAAGTAGAGCTGCAAATCCTCCGATGCCCGGTCGTTGAGCTGGAGGGCTTTCAGTGATTTCATGTTCCGGAACGTCCCGATGTGCTGCGCGTGGCTGCCGCAGAGGTGGATCATGCCGCCGTGTTCGTAGACGTTCAGCAGGTCTTCGTCCAGATCGGCGATCATGTCCCGGTAAAGTTCGCCGGACAGAAGCTGCGTCGTGCAGCCGCAGAGCTGACCGTATCCCGGGGGCTGCGTACGCGCCCACGAGATGACCGGCTGAAGCTGTTCCTTCGGCAGGATCGCCCGGAACGCTTCGTGAATCCGGATCAGCGTCCGGTTGATCGTCTCAAGGTCGCGCCGTGCATTGTCCGGATCAGCCAGCATTTCCACTAAAATTTCCTGACCGTACAGATTCACCGCGATGTTCAGCGTGCTGGCAATCGTCGGCAGACCGTACAGCGGGAACGCGCCGCCGACTTCCGCAAACCGCTTCGCCGCGCGGATGGACAGCTGGAACGTCTCGTTGTTGTCCAGATCGGGCTCCGGAAGTTCCCCGATGGGAGTCGTCAGGTACCGGTTGTACCACTGACCGTCCTGAAAGAATACCTCCGCGCCGAGGATTTTGTCGATATAATGCACCCCGTAGGGACCGAATTCCACACAGACGGGGACAAATTTCTTATCGTTCCGAATGGCGTTCGCCTTGTTTTCGGCAATGTCCGCGAGGCATTCGTCCACCCACTGTTCGGGATGAGTATATGAGTCGGATTTTCCGTGCGCCAGAACGCCGTTCAGCACGAACGCACGCGGTTCGCGGTATGTCCCGTCAAACAGGGACTGCAATTTTCCGAACCATGCGTCCCGCGCGGCGATCAAGCCGGGATCGTTCAGACATGGATATAATGTCATGGTGTATTCTCCTTTTCTTGGTTGTCCATTGGTTCCCGTTCCGCAATTTCCCGGGTGTACGGATCACAGTCGAACCGGCACTGCTCACGGATATGCTTTTGCAGATGGCCGTGATTGTACAGAATCTCCACCGCTTTCCGGCGGCAGCAGGAACAGTATGTATTTTCGTAAACCCAGACGAGGTGACCGTAAGTTCGCACATCGTCGAAGCGGCGGCTGAACATCCGTTGAATGATGTCAAACTCAATCGAATGGCGGGGTTCTTCCTCCAGCCATTCCGGAAGGTTCGTCAGAAAATCGCAGAACCGTTCGAAATCGGCGGATTCGTCATAGTTTGCCGCCCAGTGTGCAAAGCCGTACACAAATCGACAGGCATCTTTTTCCGTCCTTCCCCGTTCAATCAGGTCAAAGCCGTATTCACGGACAGCAGGATGCCGCAGTCTCGACAGCGCACGCTGGAGCATAAACGCGGTGATATTGTCCTGACGGTACTCCGCTTGAAGCAGGGGTTCGTGTTCCTTCGCAAGGGTAATCAGTTCGGCGGGGTCGCCGGGATAATCCGTTTGTCCGAACAGGCTGTACAGCCGTGCTTTTGCGGCGGGATCGGGTTCTGTTTTTGCGGCTTCGGCGAGTTTTCGGACATCGCCGGGAGTCGCTTTTTTCAAGAAAAACTGCCGGAACCGCATCGGATGGACGGTCTTCCCTTCCGGATTCCGCGTGAATTCGATGATGCGTTCAATCGTCTGAAGCGGATCGTCCGGACGCGGATGCGGAACGTGCGGCGGAATCTCCTCTTCTTCCGGAACCGCTTCGGCAGCCGTCAGAGTCATCGCACGTTCAAGTACTTCACGGTCATCTCCGCGAAAGGATTCGATCAGATCACGATGGTACTGCGTCCGGTCGGCATCGCACTGCTGATCGCGCCGCAGATCATGCGTCACGGCGTACAGAACCGCGTCAAAATAATCATGACGCGCGTCATCGTCCAGCCACGGTCTGCGGAGCATCATGACGGCTTCCCCGCGTCCCTGCCGGAGAAACCGGCGTATGGTTTCCTGTTTGTAATCCTTCGCCCGCTGAATACATGAATCTCCTGCAAATTCGCTGAAAGAATATTCCACGGAATCGCAGGTGAAGTCGTAATACAGTTCTCCGTGGCGAAGGTTGTTGAGGAGTTCCAGTTGGAAAACCCCTGCATCGGGACAGTATTTGTGATGCAGAATCGTGAACTGTTCGCCGACACACGGGTAAGTTTTTCCGTTCCGGACGGTGATTTTCGTCACGTTCCGGAGACGCAGTTCCGCAACGCCGGTCTGAAGATAGCGGTCGGTATCGTTGGGAACTGCGTGCGGACGGACAATGATTCCTTCCTCCAGAGGGAAAACGAGGTCGCTGCCGTCTGCCCGCACAGGTTCGTCCGTGTATGCGTCATGCAGAATGACCGGCGACGGATCGGATTTTGAATTCGTATGGGTCTCGGCAATTGTGTATTTGTACGCCATAATCATCCTTTCGTGAATTTGTTATGTCCTGATTATTTTCTCAATACAGATTCGTCGGCATCATTTCCCATGCGTCTGCGCGTTCGGGAGCGGTGCCGATGATTTTTACGCCCGTCGATGCCGCATCCGGATAAACGCGGCGGCAGATTGCCTGACGTTCGTTTGCGAATACTTCCACCACCGAAGCATCCACGAAAATGTCGAGCGTGAGGGGTTCGCCTGCTTCAAGCACAAACGGTGCTTCCTCGCGGATTTTCCATCCTTCCGCGCCGCTGTCCGTCGTGTCCATGACCAGTTTTCCGGCTGCCGGATCGACATAAATCCGCGTTTCTTCGGTTTCGCCGCAGCGTACCGCCATGCCGCACGGTTCCGTGATTTCCGCGCCATATTTCACCGTCAGACGGAAGGACGTTCCGTTTTTCACCGGAAGAACTGCCGGAAGATCACCCGTCCACGACTGCGGATTGTACTGCTGACGTTCGATTTCGCTGACCGGTGCCTGATGCAGAACGCCGTTTTCCAGCCACAGTGCGCGCGGCAGGCTGTACACGCCGCTCCACCCGAATCGTGCAAAGTCATCTTTTACATTATCAAGCAGCCAGAACCACGCAACCTGCCGGTTCCGGTTGTCCACGAGGGCTTCCGGCGCGAAGCAGGCGTTGTCCCGCCAGCTCATGCGGCCATGCTGTTCGGGAGTGAAGGTTTCCGCATTCCCGTCCAGCGTTCCGACATAATACTGTGCGCCTTTGTTGTGCGCGATGAATAACTGGAGCCACTTGTCCGTGAACTGACCGTCCTGTGCGCGGTCGGGCAGAGGAAGAAAGCTCGGACACATATCGTCTTCGGTCGCGTCCGGCCAGTCTTCGCCGATGTGCGGATTTTTGTAGAAGCGGTGGACGTATTCCCAATGCCGGAGGTCTTTCGAGCGGAACAGGTCGGTCCAGTCGCCGCGCAGACGTTCGGGCGAATCCTCCGCACGACCGTATTTGTTCAGAACGCAGAGGTTGCCGGTCTGCATATAGTAATATCCGTTCATTTTCCAGATATTGCTGGGGTCCGCGTTGCCGATGTAGTCGATAACACCGTCTTTTTCCAGTTCCAGAATGCCCCATTCGGTTCCATTGATGGCGATGGGCTCCATGCGTTCCCAGTCCTCATACGGCGGCCGGGAGCACGCCATGGCAATTCCGCTGCGGTCTTTGGCGGGATCAACGGCGGCGAATTTCCAGAAGGTAAGGTACGCGGTTCCGTCATCGTCCACGAACGCGCCGCCGCTGAAGCATCCGCCGTCCCCTTCATAGGTGGTCAGCGCATCCTTGTGGTGCCGCCAGTGAAGGAGGTCGATGGACGAAAGATGTCCCCAGTGGAACCCGTTGGTGGTGCTGTTCCGGTAGAGGTACATCAGATGATACCGTCCGTCGGCGAAAAACGCACCGTTGGGGTCGCCGGGAATGCCGCAGTCGCCGGGGATAGCGAAATGATAGCCGGGGCGGTACGGATCGGCGAGAAGACGTTCACGGTATTCCTGTACGGATTGGATGATCTGCTGAGTATTCATGGGATTCTCCTTTCAGATTTTGGCGATTGTATTATGATATCTGCATTATACCATACAATTTCTGTACCGTCAAGCAGTCCTGTTTCCAACAATGTTGAAGATCATGCGATTATTCATGCGGAACATTCAAGACAGTAACAGACAGATATGGTATACTGAAACCGTTCGAATACAATTTCATTCAAAGTAAAGGAGTATCTCAATGAACAACCTCTCTCTCCAGAAATTCCGCAGACTTGCCCGGCTTCAGCAGTTGAAATACAGTCTGATCTGCCTTGTAGTTTTCGGTGTGACTTTTCTTCTCTACCTGCTATACCGCACGAAAACCGGCGGCAGTATCACCGATCCGAGCGGCATTTTCTTTGTAATTCTGCTGATGATCCCCTTCTTTTTCAAGCTCCACCGCCGCATTTTTGAACAGTCGTGGTGCGGGGAAATCAAACATATCCGCTATCCTGACAGTTCCGAACGTCCGGGCTATCTTTCCAAATCTTACGCGCCTCCCATCCGGATCGCAAACAAGGATGACGAACTTTGTGTGGTCACGGTTTCCACCGCTTCCCACGGCATCCGTGAAATCATCCTCGTCGGGAATGAAGCAGGACTGGGTGATTCCTATTACCGTATCGGGGATAAGGTACAAAAATTTCCGGGGCTGAAATATCCTATAAATTACACGACCGATCGTCCGGAGATATTCTGTCCTGTCTGCGGTTCGTTCAACCGTCCGGATGACAACCGTTGTTACAGTTGTAAATATCCACTCATCACTACAGCAAACCTGCAATAGTTATAAAAACGCCCGGAGGGGCGTTTTTTTCATTGTTGATCTACGGACGTGCCGCGCGGCCTTCCATTCGATATTTCAGCGGCGTTTTGCCGTATCGTTTTTTGAACGCACGGATAAAATGGTTTTCATCACAAAAACCGTATTTTTCTGCGAGATCAGCGAGACACACCTGTGTAAACAGCAGGTCGGGCAGAACCTGCGTCAGCCGTTCTTCCATAACGTACGCCATCGTCGAAAATCCCGTGAATTCCTTTATCCGATTATTCAACGTCGTCCGGTTGATATGGAAGTGTTCGCACAGATGGGTCAGTGTCAGATTCTGACCAACATTGTCCTTGATATAGCGGATCACCTCGACCCCTTCTCCGCTCTCTACCCCGAGATATGCACTCTCCGCAATATTCAGGATGGAAAACATATCCGACCGTGTACGGCATGACCACATAACGTCGGTGGCATACCCGGCAATGTGGCGTTCCGCACGGTCAAAATAGAGCTTTGCCGTATCATATTCCGGTACGGATAGCGGAATCACACCGAAATAAGTCTTACTGCGGGTACGAAAGAGATGAAAATCCGGATACTTGTGCTGTGCGCGCATGGATTCGTAAATGGGGTCGCCAATGACGGTGGTATCAAGATTGATGTTGATGAAGTACAATTCGTACCGCAGATTCCGGCATTCATACTCTCCGTGAATATCGGTAATCACATCCTCATCGTTCAGACAGAGAAGGTAGCCGCCATCGAGAAAACAGCGGACACCGTTCATCATCATGGTCAGCTTCCGAGCTTTCAGCAAAACAAACGAATACATGGAATCCTCTGACGTTTCGGAGGAATACAGTTCTTGTGTTATATGGATCAAATCGTAGGTATATTCCATTTTTTCCTCTTTATTTGTGTTTCTGATTCTATTATATCACACGTCTGCGGACTTTTCTTGCAGAAAATACTTAAAAAACAGCATAATTTACAATTCGCTCATTCACAAAAATCCCCCGGAAAAACCGGGGGATTTTCAATAAATTTTAACGAACCGGGCATTCATATTTGTACAGCGGTTCCATATCGTCGTATGGTTCCCGCGTGATTGCTTCCGGCAGAGGGGTTCCGTTGATGTCCGCTTCCATGAAGTCGAACAGAGCGTTGAAATCGTCCCAGCCGTGGCCGTGACCGCCGTCACGGTACCAGACCGCGCATTTGTCTTCCGCGCCGTACAGTTTCCACACCTCGCGTGCCGCCTGCCACGACAGGTACGCGCCGCGCGGATTCGCCCAGATGTCGCCGTAGCCGTTCGTTTCGATGTAGCAGCGCGGCGCGACGAGTGCCTTGATGAAGTGCGAATCGTGCGGAAGTTCCGCTTCTCTTCCGATGTAGTCACGAAGTCCCTGACCCATCCAGTAGGAAATATGCCGGAACATGAATTCGAGCGTTTCGCTGTGCGCGTCGGCATAGACGCCCTCGTCTTCCTGCTGGAAGAAACGGTATGCCCCACAGCCGTGCGTTCCACTGCCGTTGGGATTGGTGTACCGGATGCGTTCGTCGGTCGCGCCTGCCAGAAGAACGGTTTTGCCGCCGCGCGAATGACCGGTGATGGCAATCCGTTCGGGATCGACGTAATCAAGCGTCATCAGCGCGTCCACAACGCGGTGATAGCCCCACGCCCATGCGGAAATGGCGGAGAATCTCTTGTCCGGCCACAGCGCATTGATGCCGCAGGAACGGTCGGGATCGGCAAAGTCGGGGGCAAGCTCGGTCCGGTTGAATTTGACTACGACAAATCCGCGGCGGTTCGCTTCCGCGATCACACGGTCATTGCAGTTCTTCGGATAGACCGCGTCACCGGTGAGAACGACGGGCATCCGTCCCTCTTTCTTGGGAATGTACGCCATAAAGCAGAGCGTGAACGGTTTTTCTTTCGTACCGCAGTGAATGCGGTAGCTGCACGTCGAACCGCGTCCGTGAAGGTCGAGCGGCTCCACGCGGAACACTTCGGGTTCCGGCGGCATTCCGTCAAATTCCAGACCGACGGCATCCTCTAAAATTTCGATTCGTCTTGCACGCCATTCGTCCGTGTTCGTGACGCGCTGTCCGTTCCGGAACACAAACGGGTCGGGGAGCATCCCCAATCGGATATCCTTACGCATGATGGTTCCTCCTTGATTTGGTTGAAATCTCATAAAATCTACTGAAACAAGTATAGCATATCCGGTGGGATTTGTCAATTTTCTCAAAAGAAATTGACGGATGCGGAATTGTGTGTTATACTGTATAAAATAAGTAAGAGAACACGCCTAATCCATTCAATATTCATTTAAGGGGGATTTCCCATGACATTCAAGCAATTTTTTGCAGCCGCCGTTTTCTGTACGGGACTGCTGGCAGCATCCGTTTCTGCATCGGGTATCGAAGCAATCTACACCGAAGATACGGATATTGAAACGGCATTTGACCTTGAACTTGTGCCGGAACCTGCCGCACTTTTCAGTGTACGCAGTACGCCGACCTATCACTCAGACTATGGGTATACCACATTCGCCAATACGGAAAACGGCGAGGCAAAGCAGGCTTTATACAAACAGCTTGATACTGCCGCCGCGCTGTTCCATAATGACTATACTCTTGATGCGGCAGCGGAAAACAACGTGGTGACAGAACTGAATTTCGCGGATGCCGGTCTGAACCTCGAGGAAGCAATGTCGGTATGGAATATCTACAAGCACGACCATCCGCTGTACTATTGGATTTCCAATACCATTCTGTACAGCAACACGTCCATCTATCTTCTCACGGATGATCTGTATGACGAAGGTGCGGAACGTGAAGCCTGCAACGCGCTGATTGATGAAAAAATCGCGGAATATCTGGCAATAACGGAAGGCGAAACTTCCTCTTACCGGATTGCAATGGCATATCATGACGCGATTATTGACGCGATTGATTACGCCTATAAAGCAAACGGTGTAACTCCCGAGGATGCGCTCTGGGCGCACAATATTATGGGGGTATTCACAGAGCAGGGCGGCGTCTGCGAAAGCTATGCACGCACGTTCCAGCTTCTGCTGAATCTGTCCGGGGTGGAGAACATTTTTGTGACCGGCAGGGGAGGCGGCGAAGATCACGCATGGAATCTGGTGCAGCTGGATGACGGCGAGTGGTACTGGTGCGATCTGACATGGGATGACAGCCCCGACTGGATGTGGGGAGTGAAGTATAATTATTTCTGTGTGAATGATACAGAGAACTTGAACTGGTCGGACGGAGACTGGGAATCGACGGAAGTCGTCAATTTTATGAACCAGCATACGCCGAATACACCATCCGAAGCATCTTTTTATTACCTGTACCCTCTCCCCGCAAGAGCAGAAGATGCGTATGCCGCGACCGGCAGTGAACTCCTGCTGCGGGATATTTTCACCGAAGGACAGTTTACATACGCAGTCGCCGGATATAATGCCGTGCAGATCGTAGAAGTCAACTGTACGGAAACCGATCTTGTAATTCCGGAAACGGCAGAGAACAACGGAATCGTATATAATGTTATTTCGATTGGCAGTACAGATTCGGATGGACGATTTGGAACTTCGGATTTCAAGTGGCAGGGAGTACCGCCCGAAACCATCACAATTTCCAAGAATCTGAAGTTCATCTGGGATTTTGCTTTCCAGCTCTCCTCTGTCCGCGAATTTTTGGTCAATGAAAACAATCCGTATTTCACATCCGATAACGGAGTCCTGTTTACGAAATCCAAGTACACACTGATCCGGTACCCCGATGCTTATACAGCAACCGAATATACCATTCCTCCGGAAACCAAAATTATTGCACATCAGGCATTTTACTCATGTGTATATCTCGAAGAACTGACAATAGGAGCCGGAGTTAATACGATTGACTCTCCTAACTGGGGAAAAGGTTATCTGGACAGCAAACCTTCCGATATGAGCTTTGCTAATACGATATCTGGTGGTTTTGACAGAATCTATCAGGCATTGACAGGAGATAAGACCATAAATATTCATGAGGATAATTCCACTTACAGCAAAATCAACGGAATTATCTATATCCTACATGATGATGAAACGGTTTCCCTGTTATTCGCTTCCAAAAATATCAAGGAAGCAAACCTGCCCGATAATGTTATATTGATTGAAGGATTGGCATTCCGGGACTGCATTTCCTTAACGCAAATTGTCCTTCCGGCAAAAATTGTCGAGCTCAGATCCTATGCATTCGCAAACTGCGTAAAACTTACCGATGTATATTTTATGGGAGATATTCCCGAAATATGGAGAACCGATATATTTTTCGGTACATCCCCTGCCTTAACGCTTCACTATTCCGTCAACAGCAAATCGGACTGGACTTCTCCCACATGGCTTGCTCCTGATGGTCTGACCTACAATACCCAGCCATATACCCCTGAAACTCCTCCCGAAGCTGAGGATACTGTTATATACGGCGATGCCGACGGAAACGGTATTTTCGACGACTCCGACATCCTCCTGTTGAACCAGTATTTCGCCGGTCACAATGTTTCCATCGACATGACCGCCGCAGATATTGACGACGATAATCAGGTCACCCGCCGTGATGCCATGTATCTCGCACGGGCTCTTGCAGGCTGGCCGGGATACATCCTCCCGCAAGTCGGAAACTGACATCCATAAAATCAACCAACTGGAGAACCCCCATCATGCTACTTGACCTTCATGCCCATACCTCCGGAATCAGCACCTGCTGCCGTGTTCCGGCTCCTGATATCGTCCGTGCCGCCCTCGACGCCGGTCTCGACGGGATCGTTCTGACCAATCACTACCACAAAGGCTATGTCAAAGACGGCGACAACGCCGCGTTCGCCCGCCGCTATACCGACGAATACGCCTACACCAGGGAATGCGGGGATGCCGCCGGTCTGCGCGTTCTCTACGGGATGGAAGTGACGATGGAACTGCACGGCGGTGTGCACATCCTCGTCTACGGACTTTCTCCCGCGTTCACGCTCGCACATCCCGACGTATTTGATATGCCGCTGTCGGAACTGTACGCGCTCGTTCACGAAAACGGCGGTATTCTCGTGCAGGCGCACCCGTTCCGCGGAGGCAAAAACCGTCTTCAGGATCTCGCGTACCTCGACGGTGTGGAAGCGAACAGCCATCCGCTGTACGATGCGACGCATTTTGACCGTCTTACGGAAATCGCGCAGAGCCGCGAGCTGATTCTGACGTCCGGCGGGGATTATCACGCCGACACACACCGTCGCACTGCGGTGCCTACCTGCCGGATTCCATCGAAACGACGGAAGATCTGTGCGAATTTCTGCGGACGACGGAAACCATTGATCTCGAAATTCAGGAACCCGGCGAAATGCAGAGCCGCCGAGTGAATTATCAGCGGCATCCGCAAAAGTAAATATAAAACTATAAATGAGCAAATCCGAAAAATAGACAGAATTCATTCGCTTTCAGCTTCTCGTTGTCATTCCGAGGACTTATCACAAACAATTATAGCTGAAGTTTTTGTCCGAGGAATCTTTGCACGCCACTGTGTCAGCCGTAGGAAATGTCCGTGGTTGTGTTGAAATTTCGACTTCAGAGGTGGATGAACGACGATAATGAACGGTTTGCACAAATATAGGAACAGCAAATTGTACGTTATGACAAAGTTGAACCTCTGTAGCTGAATAGGAAGCAATTCACAGACTTTCTCTACGGCTTACACAGGAGAGTGCTGGAGTTTCACTCCGTGAACTCCGTTCCTCGGACAAGAACTTCAGCTATAATTGTTCGTGATAAGTCCTCGGAATGACAACGTTGGGTGCGAAGCGTAGGTTTGGCTTATCATTCGTTATATTCTGAATTTGCTCTTCTATAGTTAAAACTATGCAAACAAAAAACATCCCTGCCGCAGATTCGACAGGGATGTTCGTTTTTTAGTCAATCGTCGTATCAAGCTGGAACCGCATGATCTTCCGCAGGGTGTTTTTCGGGAATTCCGTCCGTCGGATTTTGAGTACCGCAATCTTCTTGTACGGTACCGTCGTCCGGTTGTAGGCATCCACATACGGCTTGAGGTATTCCTCCACATCCGTGATTCCGTTCTTTTCCAGATATTCCGCATCCGGATAGACCTCCGCGACAATCGCGTTATGGGAAATCCCACGCTTGCTCTGGCCTTCGTAGACCACGATATCGAGGATTCCCGGAACAGCGGCAAGCTCGTTTTCGATTTCCTCGGGGTAGACGTTCTTTCCGTTGGACAGAATAATGAGATTTTTCTTCCGTCCCGTGATTGTCAGAACACGGTCGGCGGTCATGGTTCCGTAGTCGCCCGTCCGGAAATACCCGCGGTCGAACGCGGCGGCGGTGGCGGCTTCATCCTTGTAGTAGCCGAGCATGACGTTCGGGCCTTTGACGAGGATTTCCCCTTCGCCGTCTTCGTTCGGCTCGTCGATGCGGACGATGTCCATATCCAGCACGTTGCCGACGCTTCCGGGAACAACGTTCCGGCTCCGGTTGACGGAAATCAGCGGCGCGCATTCGGTGATGCCGTAGCCGTTCAGGGTAGCGATGCCGATGGATTCAAAGAAATGCAGAATCTGCGGATTGATCGGCGCGCCGCCGGTGATGACGGTGCGGAGTTCTCCGCCGAACGCCGCGCGGATTTCCGCAAACAGTTTCGTTCTCTGGTCAATCCCTGTTTTCCGCAGACCGTTGCTGATCTTAATCATGCGGTTCACAAGGGTTTCCTTGCCCTGCTCTTTGATGTTTGCCATGATTCTGCGGTAGAAGGTTTCGAGATACAGCGGCACGAGAATGAGGTGTCCCGGCTTCTGTTCGCGCAGTTCCTTCTGGATATAGCGCAGTCCGGCGGAAATGTAGATTTCACAGCCGATCATGGTATGCGCGAGAATCATGACACTCGAACCGTAGGTATGATGCAGCGGAAGAACGCCTACGGTTTTGTCGGAAAAATCAATATACGGGATGGCATCGGACATATTCGACAGGATGGCGTTCTGGGAAAGCATAACGCCCTTTCCTTTGCCGGTGGTTCCGGAGGTGAATACCAGCAGAGACATTTTCATCGGGTCGATGGGGGCGTTGTGGTAGTCATCGGGGGACTGTTCGTATTTCGCACGTCCGGCTTCGATGAGAGCGGCAAGGGTATCCGCAGCGTTTTCTTCCTTTTTATATAAGAACACCGGCGGACGGACAAGCGCGGTCTTCGCGGCGATTGCTTCGGCTTTATCAGCGAGATCGTCGTCGCAGAACAGGAACTTCGCGTCCGCTTTGGCGGCGGTATCGGCGAGGTCGTCCGCAAGCCAGTCCCGGTCAAGAGGAACAAGAACGCCGCCGACGGACAGAACGGCATAATATGTCAGAATCCATTCGTAGGACGGCTTTCCGGTGAGGACACAATGTTCGCCGGCACATCCCATGGCAAGCAGTTCACTGGCAAGTGCGCGGACATCGTCGCGGAGCTGTTCAAAAGAAATATGGAAAATCTCTCCGCGCACCGGATCGCGGCGGAAGGAATACGCATAGCGTTCGCCGTAGGTTTCCGCCGCCCATTCGACAAGCTGGCGGACGTTGGTGAATTCATTTTTTTCGTGAAGAACGTGTTTACGGTTCATAAATCAAAGGAATCCTTTCAGGGGAAGGAACAGTTCATTTTCTCTGTTCTTCGGTTTCTTTCTATTGTTCACATAGTTTTCGCAGATTGGTATCAATCAATGCAAGCTCCCGGCAAAAGATCGTCCGGGACTTCGGATATTGTAAAAGCAACGGTATTATAGCATGGGGACTTCCGCTTTGTCAATAAGTTCGGCAAAAATAATAAATATTTATTTACTATTCATATTTATGAATCATTAAGTCATCCCGTAACGATGCCCGTTCGCCCGTGATTTTCCTATCGTTCATACACGGCAGCAGCATTTACTTTTTTCACGAAAAATCAAGCTGTACTCCCCACTGTGGCGAGGTAACGAGCTCGCGTACGATTTTCTCAGAGTTTGTATTTCTATATTTGATGCACCGGAATTGCACAGACTATATCCATCTCATTCCCCGATTGAAAGTTTTTGAATGGGGTTCGTAGTTACGCAAAGCGTAACTACAGGGAACTTTTCTCAAAAAGTTCCCCCAA
>SVQN01000121.1 GCA_015065295.1 Oscillospiraceae bacterium | reverse complement strand
GCTTCAGGACGGCTTTCCGGATGGTTTCCTCGCAGACTGTAAGATTCAGTGTTTCTTTGATTTCACTGATTGTGATATCCGGCTGTTCTTGCAGGAGATTGTCGATGGTTTGCAGGTCTTCTTCGCTCAGAGAAGGTTTTCTTCCGCGAAGATGAGTTCGCGGTTCAACGGAACCTGTTTCTTTCATCTGGCGGATCAGACGATTGACGGTACTGCGGTCTACACAGTATGCTTTGGCTGCATCGCTTACTTTGATTCCGCTTTCGATCGCTTTCAGCAGCAGGAGTCTTGTTTCTGTTTTCAGCATTTCTTTATCACCTCTGCTGTTATTTTATCACGTATGTCAAGTGGTGCGTTATTTTGTTGGATAGCTATAGATAAACAAATTGTCTGTGAATAGAAGTGCAGGATTTGATTTATCAAATTTTGTATAACCCAAACGTTCGACGGAGCGGCGAGGGCACCGCTCCCTACGGGTTCAGCCGTCAATATGGAATACCGTCGAACTCACGTGTATTATAACAGACCTTCCGCACCGTGTAAAGCGACACAAACGCAACGTATTTCTCAACGGAGCGTTGGGTTTCCGGAATCCATAATCTTTCTCAACAAACTTTCACAAAAACATAGACAAAACCGAAAACATCCTGTATAATATTGTATAGTATCACAGACGAATTACCGGAAACGGAGGCATATCATGACAAAAATCCTTCTCGCAGGTGCGGCCAGACGGGATATTACCCCCGAAGTCGGAACCCTGCTGTACGGCTACAATCCTCATCAGGTCAGCACGTCCGTCCACGATCCGCTGAATGTGACGGCGGCCGCGTTCTCGGACACCCGGGAGACCGCTCTTCTCCTGACCGTCACCGTCGGCGATTTCCAGACGGAACTCTGCAATGAAATCCGCGGAAAAATCGGCAAGCTCTGCGGCATTCCGTCGGAAAACGTCGTCATTTCCGCGACCCACACCCATTCCGCGCCGAACGTCGCCGGATTCGAGGGCTGGGGCGACGTTGACCGTCCGTATGTTGACCAGATCATGCTCCCCGCGATGCTTGCGGCATCCATGGAAGCCGTCGAAAAAATGCGTCCCGCCGAAATCGGCATCGGAACCTGCCTGAGCGACGTCGGCATCAACCGCCGTCAGCACAACCGGAACGGCAGCATCGGTCTCGGCCAGAATCCGTGGGGCTGCTATGACCCCGTGATGACCGTGATTTCCGTCAAAGGCGTGGACGGAACCGGCATTCTCAACATGATCCACTACGGCTGCCACGGCACTGCCGCCGGATGCAACCACGAAATTTCCCGCGACTGGTCGGGCATCATGTGCGACCGTCTCGAAGCCGTCACCGGAACCATGACCGCGTACTGGAACGGCGCACAGGGCGATGTCGGCCCGCGTCTCACCAACGGTCAGACCGTCGGCGATATCCATTACGTCGAAGAACTCGGCGGCGTTGCGGCGCAGGATGCTCTGCGTGCGTACAGGGATATCGACAGCTATCATACCGTGAACTTCGCCGTAAAGAAGGACGCTGTTCACCTGCCGTACCGCGAACTGCCGCCGCTCGACGAAGTCCGCGCGAAGCTGGCAGGGTACACCGATCCCGACAAACTGTACAACATCCAGCGGCTGATGTACGGTCACTGGCGCGATGTGGAAGCGGTGCTTGCCGCCGAAGAAACCGATTATCCGACGCATTTCACCTTCCAGCAGACCATCGTCACTCTCGGAAACGTCGCATTTGTACCGTTCCCGTATGAAATGTTCTCGGCAATCACGCGCCGGCTTTCCGCCAACAGCCCGTATACGCACACTCTCAGCCTTTCGAACACGAACGGCTACAACGCCTACCTGCCCTCGCAGGATCAGATTTGTCTCGGCGGCTACGAAGTCGAATGCTTCGTCGCAGGCGCGGTCTACACTCTGACCGACAACGCCGACCAGTATATTATTGAAGAAAACCTCCGCATTATGGAATCATGACAAAAAGGAGATAACTATATGTATCGTATCGGACAGGCCGAAATCGACGCTGTGGCGCGTGCCATCAACAGCCGCGATTTCTTCAAAATCAACGGATCGGGACGCGAAGTCCTCAATTTTGAAAACGAATGGAAGGAAACCGTAGGCTCCGACTACGCGATCCTGATGACCTCCGGCTTCGGTGCGCTCACGACCGCGCTCATCGCCATGGGCATCGGCCCCGGCGACGAAGTCATCGTTCCGGCGTACACCTACATTGCGACCGCGCTTGCTGTGACTGCGGCTGGTGCGATTCCCGTCATCGCCGACATCGACGAAACCATGACCCTCGACGTTGCGGACTGCGAACGCAAGATTTCCTCCCACACCAAGGCGATCATTCCAGTTCACATTCAGGGATTCCCGTCCAACATGGACGCTCTCTGCGAACTGGCAAAGAAGTACGGCATTTATGTCCTCGAAGATGCCTGCCAGTCGGACGGCGGTATGTACAAGGGACGCTATCTCGGTGCGATCGGCGACGCGGGTGCGTACAGCTTCAACTACTTCAAGGTCATCACCGCGGGTGAAGGAGGCGCGCTCGTCACGAACAACCGCACCATCTTTGAACGCTCGCTCATTTATCACGATGCCTCCGCCGTTGCCTTTTTCGGCGACCAGCTCAACGGCATTTCCGAACCCCTGTTCGGCGGTACGGAATTCCGCATTTCCGATATCACCGGCGCGATCCTGCGCGAACAGCTCAAGCGGATGCCGGAACTTCTCGCCGACCTGCGCGGCAACCGGAAGAAGCTCATCGCCGCAATGGGCGACAAGCTGACCGTGGCTCCGTCCAACGATGACGACGGCGACTGCGGCACGACGCTTGCTCTGCGCTTTGAAACCGCCGAAGAAACCCGCAAGTTTGCGGCATACTGCGGCGAAAACGGCATCGGCATCACGATTCCGATTGACACGGGCAAGCACGTTTACACCAACTGGACGCAGATCATGGAAAAGCGCGGTGCGCTTCATCCGGCGATGGACCCGTTCAAGATGGAAGCAAATCAGGGGCTCCAGATGGACTACACCCCCGATATGTGCGCGAAGTCGCTTGATCTGCTGTCGAGAACGGCGTATATCGGCATCAATCCCGACTGGACGGATGCAGATATTGCCAAGATCGGCGGAATTCTGAAGAAGTATTGAGGAAACATTCATGAAATTAGCGGAAGCATTACAGGAACGGGCTGACCTGAACGCACGGATCGAACAGCTTCGCCGCCGTCTGACCGGGAATGTTCTGGTACAGGAAGGTGAACGTCCGGCGGAAGACCCGGCTGCGCTCATGACGGAATTCGAGGAATGCGTGAACCGTCTGGAATACCTGATGGACCGCATCAATCTCACGAACTGCACGGTCACGGCGGACGGAAAAACGCTGACCGAGTGGATCGCGCACCGTGACTGCCTGCATCTGAAGATCAAGGTCTACCGCGAAATGCTGGCGGAAGCAAGTTCGACGACCCGCCGTGCAACGCGGAGCGAGATCAAAATTCTCAGCGTGATCGACGTACGGGAGAAGCAGAAAGCCGTAGACGACCTTGCGAAGGAACTTCGTCTGACGGACAATCGTATTCAGTCCGTGAACTGGACGACGGATTTAATGGAATAAGAAACAGTTGTGTAGGTTCCGGGGCGAATGCAAGCCCTTTCGCTGTCGGAGGGCAAAAGAAATCGACGGACTTATTGGTCGGCAATTTGAGCCTGCTTAACCGGTTCGATCCCGGTATGGTATTGTTATGCTCAAGACAGGGTACACCTGTACGCCGTACCGCGCATTGTTACCACCGTGCATTGACCGGAACCGAGGGCGGGTTCGTGGGAAGATAATGAAATTTCGTGGGGAAAACCTTTTTAAGGAAAAGGTTTTCCCCACACCCCATTCCAAAACCTTTTTAAGCGGGGATATTTATTAGTTTTCTTGTAAACTTTGTGTGAATATCAAAAAATGGCGGGAAATTCAGAAAAACTGTTTGACAAATTCTATTTTTTATAGTATAATATATCGGTATGTTAAGAGTCCCTTAGTGCGCCCATTTTTTGGGAGCGGGGACAATTCCTATTCGGAGATGGATCGATGCCGAGATTTTTTGTATCCTCGGACGCAATCGACTGCGTGAATGACAACGGTATTGTAAGCGGCACCATTGCGGTGACCGGGGACGATGCCGCGCATATCACGAAGGTGCTCAGGATGAAGCCCGGCGAACGGGTCACGGTCTGCGACCTCGCGGGTCATGACTACGATACCGTGGTGGCATCTGTCGGCAGTACGGTCACGCTGGAGATCACGGGCGTGAAGGCGTCCGGAAACGAACCGCCGTACCGTGCGGTTGTTTACCAGTCTCTGGTTCGCGGAGACCGTTTTGACACTGTATTGCAGAAGGCGACCGAACTTGGCGCGTCCGCCATTGTTCCGGTTCTCACATCCCGCTGTACGGTCAGGCTGGAAATCGGTTCCGCCGATTGCCGCAAAAAGCTGGAACGCTGGCAGCGGATTGTCTACGAGGCTGCGAAGCAGTGCGGACGGGGAATGATCCCGACGGTCTGTGAGCCGATGAAATTCCGGGATGCGGTCGGGGAAGCCGCGCGTGCCGGTCTGCCGCTGTTCTGCTACGAGGGGGAGGGAACAAAACCTCTGCCGGACTGCATGGATGCGGTGGAAACGCCGGAAACGGTGTCCATCATGATCGGGCCGGAAGGCGGATATGCCGCAGAGGAAGCGGAGTATGCCGCAGAAACGGGC
>SVQN01000120.1 GCA_015065295.1 Oscillospiraceae bacterium | reverse complement strand
GAAATCGCTTTCCAGAGATGACGGATATAGGGATTGGAAAAGCGATCCAGCACGGCAGACGCGAATTCCAGATTCTCATCGTTTTCCCCGAGCATCGGGAGGATATGACCGTACAGGTTTGCTTCCATGAATTTCCGGACAAGAGGATCGTTCATAGCCTCCCCGACGGTTTCCACGCCGCAGAGGAGTGCCGGAAAGACGGTAGACGTATGGGCACCGTTGAGGACGCGGACTTTCCGTTTTTTGTAAGGAGCGACATCGTTCGTCCAGACAATGGGAAGTCCGGCTTCCCGGAGAGGAAGTTCGTTTTCAAAATTGCCTTCGATCACCCATAATCCGAACAGCTCGGCGGTATTCATGCACAGATCGTCAAATCCCGCCAGAGGAAGAAGAGCCTCCTTTTCAGCTTCCGGATATCCGGTAACAATCCGGTCAACGAGGGTATTGGCAAACGTATTCTTTTCTTCTACCCACGCACAGAATTCCGGTTCCAGATTCCAGTGACGGGCATAGCGGAGAACGCAGTTTTTCAGGGCATCCCCGTTGTTGTCAATCAGTTCGCACGGCAGGAAAACAAACCCGTTCAGACCGAGCTGATACCGGCGGTAAAGAAGCTGGGTCACTTTGCCCGGGAAAGAAAGGCAGGGAGTGTCGCTCAGGCTGCATTCGGTATCAAAAGCGATGCCCGCTTCGGTGGTATTGGATATCACAAATCGGAAATCGGGATTTTCCGCCAGAGCTGCGAATGCGTCATACTCAAGGTACGGATCCACACAGCGTGCAACAGATTCGATCAGGCTGTGTTCCGAAACGGCCTCTCCGTCGCGGAGCCCGCGCAGGAACAGGTTGTAGCGGCAGTTCTGCATCTGCAGGAGCTTGACTTTTCCGCCCGGACGGGGCTGAATGACAACTGCTTTACCGTCATAGAGTCCCTTCTTATTGAGAACATCCAGAAAATGATCGGCAAATCCCCGGAGGAATACGCCCTCTCCGAATTGAATAATTGTTTCTTTCATGATTCTTCTCCGATCCGGATCAACAGCTTTGCAAGATCCCCTTTGTTGTTCGCCAGTGCTTCAAAGGCTTCAATCGCGCGATCCATGGGATAAATTCCGCTGACCATTTTATTGACATCGGTTTTTCCGGCAGCAACCTGTTCGATATTGGCGATGAAATCCTGTTTCAGCGCATTTCGGCTGCCGAAAATATTGAGTTCTTTCTTGAGAATTACAGAATGCACAAATGAAGTCTCCCGCTTGCCGTTTCCGATGAGAATGATATTGGCGGAAAAAGCAGCCTGATCGATGCACATCAGGAACGTTTCGGGCTGACCGCAGGCTTCGATACAGACATCAAATCCGTTGCCGTCCGTAAAGCGTTCGGTGAATGCGGCAAGATCGTCTGTTTTGGTATTGACCACACCGTCCGCACCATAATCGGACGCAAGCTGCAGACGGTTGTCCAGAATGTCGGCAACCGCAATTCTTCCCGCCATATGTATGGCCGCAAGAAGTGCAAACAGACCGATCGGGCCCGCTCCGACAATGAGAACATTGTCCGTCGGTTTGATTTCCGCACGGGAAACGGCGTGACGGGAGATAGAGAACGGTTCAATCAGAGCCAGTTCTTCGGGAGACAGCCCCATACCGGGAAAAATTCGTTCCATCGGCATACTGATATATTCACAGAATGCACCGTCGCGCTGTACGCCCATGGTCTGATTGTCGGTACAGCAGTTGACATGGCCGCGCCGGCAGGAATAACAGGTTCCGCAGTTGAAATAGGGATTGCAGGTTACGATATCGCCGGGCTTCAATCCTTTATCATTTTCCGGAATTTCCACGATTTCCGCAGAGAATTCGTGACCGGGGATACGCGGATACGTCGTAAACGGCTGGTTGCCCGTATAGGATGCCACATCCGCGCCGCAGATCCCGACACAGCGGACTTTAAGGAGTGCCTCCCCTTCCTTCACTTCCGGCATGGGAAGATCGCGGATTTCGATTTCATACGGTTTCGGGATGACAATTGCTTTCATATCACTGCTCCTCCGCGATATAGTCTTTGTTCCAGATGACGCCGGTTTTCAGCGGCGCACCTTTGCAGTAGATCCGGTTTTCGTAGGCGTCCATCGGATCGCGGGTAAATTCTTCTTTGTCAATCAGCTCAACAATCTCGTCGTAGCGGCTTTCCGCCAGAATTTCGATTGCTTTCTCCATGTGCGCCTGTCTGAAATTGATGGATGCGAAGATGAGATGGTTTTCAAACCCGAACGGCATCGTGTCAAAGCCCACCACCGGACCGAGAGAGAAGCTGTTGTAAATGCCGTTGCACCCGAGAACCTTGTGTTCAAAGGCAATCCGGTGTTCTGTCTGGCTTCCGCTGCATCCGATAAAGAGGGATGCCCGTCCTCCGAGTGATTCGGTGATCGCCGAGGCGATTTCTGTTTCGGTCATACCGTCGGTGCAGAGATAATCCGCCTTGGCGATTTCCTTCGAGAAGGTCACTTTGCGGCTGGTTTCGGCACTTCTGCCGATGAACAGAATTTTTGCTGCCGGATAACTGCGGCGGATCTGATCCGCCATGAACAGACCGGTCATGCCGAGACCGAATACAACCGTTTTTTCAAAGATGTTTTCTTTTGCGAGACGGCGTCCCTCTTCCTCACTGCAGCCGTGTTTCGCCATTTCCACGCGGAAATTGTGTGCCGAGCCGAGATCTTCCATTCGTTCGAGCTGGAAGACCGCACAGGCATACGGATCCGCAAACGAGAGCCGTTTGGCGGCAGAGAGAGGAATCTTGGTGCATCCGCTGTATTTTTCGGGAAGGTTCAGAAGCATATCGGGATGGAAATACCCCTTGTCGCAGAAAATACCGTCCGCCTGGTCGCAGCCGTATTCAAAATAGGTTTCGTCTTCCGTGTAACGGGTCGGATCGTAGCTGTCTCCGCCGCGGATCAGCACGATGGCAAACCGGTTTTCGGAAGGAATCCAGACCACACCCTCGTGGCCGTTGATCAGACGATGTTCTCCCGCGGGAAATTTTGCCCCGAGTTTCCCGTCGCGTCCCATCCGCATCAGCTCATAGTCCGTGCCGCAGAAGCCGCAGAACACCGGCAGTGCTTCGATTCCTTCCTTCGGTTCTTCGCCGCGCAGACGTTTCCGGAAGGGATTGATCAGTCCGACCTCCCCGTAACAAAGTGGACGGTCGGGATCGTTCTGAAAATAAGTACCGTATGTTTTCATGCCGTTCTCCTTACGCGAGCGTGATCTTCAGACAGTTGGTGTACTGCGTGGGAAGGTTTTTGGGCAGAGAAACCGTGAGAACGCCGAAATTCTGAGCGAAAGGAACTTCGCCGTATCCGAGAAGCGTGACCTTTTCGATGACATCTTCTTCTGTGAAGGACTTGACAACGGCACGGCGGTTTTCCGGCGCGCACATCATGAACGCATAGACGTCCTTACCCTTGCAGGTGAAGCGGTAGTCGGAGGTGCCCCATGCAACCTGGGATTCACGGAAGCCGTCGATAATGACTTTGGATTCTCCTTCGCCGTAAACGCGCCACGGTCTGGTCGCATATACGCCTTCCGCCGCTACGTCGAACCATGTACCGATTTCCTCCAGCGTCCAGCGTTCCCATTCGTCGATGGTACCGTCGGGTTTCTGCAGGATGTTCAGAAGCATAGTGCCGTTCTTGGAGATGATGTCGACCAGCATTTCGATGATGTGACCGGGTTTCTTGTAGGTCTGACGTACGTCATAGAACCAGTTGCCGATGCAGGTATCGGTTTCCCACGGAGCTTCCTGAATGCCGGGAAGCTGACTCTTTTCGATATCCAGCACGCCGACCTTGAAAATCTGGGCGTCACGGTTCTTCTGGGTATATACCGCATTGTTGAATCCGTGCTTTTCAATGGATTTGTTGTAGAGATGAGCGACTGCTTCCAGACCGTGAGTGTGTCCGTCACTGCTGAAGGGAAGTTCACTGTCGGAATAGAGAAGATCGGGTTCCAGACGGTCGATCATTTCCCGGACGGCGGTGAGCCAGTAATCCTGGAACTTCGTGTTTTCGGTGAGCCACGGAGCGTTCTTGTCGTTGTGTTCGTAGTTGTCGTGGTAGAAATCGCGGTAGTCCGGATCGTTTCCGTCGTAAGGGACGCCCGCATAGGGACCGGTCTTGTCACAGCCCTTGTTCACGTGCCACCACGAGAAGGCGGCAGCCAGATGCTCGGTGATACCGAAGGGCATATTGTACTTTTCGGCAGCTTTCTTCCATGCGGCGCAGATGTCGCGTCCGGGGCCTATTTTTACGGAATTGAAGCGGTTGACATCGGAATCGTAGTTGAAGAAATGGTCGTGGTGGGTTGCCTGCGCCACGAAATAACGCGCGCCGGCACGATAGTAGAGTGCCATCAGCTCTTCGGGATCGAAGTTTTCTGCTTTCCACAGGGCGCAGATGTCCTTGAAGCCGAACTTGGACGGGTGCCCGTAGTGGCGTACATGGTACCGGTACTGGTCGGAACCTTCGATGTACATATTGCGTGCGTACCAGTCGCCGTACATGGGCACGGACTGCGGTCCCCAGTGACTCCAGATGCCGAATTTTACATCGCGGAACCAATCCGGCACTTTGTAGTTGTACAGAGATTCAAAGGTCGGGCTGAACGTGTTTTCCATAATGAAATCCTCGTATAATAGAGTAGTAGTTTTTAGAGTTCCTCTCCAAGAACTATGGTATACTGTATAGGATGCTGTGGATTGGTTGTTTCATCCTACCGCCCGACGGTTTACGAAAGGCTCCAACCACAGC